>NZ_LFQH01000075.1:0-7327 GCF_001238605.1 Arthrobacter sp. ZBG10
GAGCTGGCGGGCGTACCCGCCGGCGGCTTCCGCCGTTTCGAGGTCCAGCCTGATGAACGTGCCACCCAGCGATGCCACCTCGTCCGCTGAGGCAGGCCGGATGTCGTTGGCGAAAACGCGGGCGCCCAGGCGTTTAGCGGTGCCGATGGCCTGCAGCCCGGCCACTCCTGCGCCCAGCACCAGGACCCGAGCGGGCGGGACCGTTCCAGCGGCTGTCATATACAGGGGAAAAAACCGGGGCAGCCGGATCGCGGCTTCCAGGACGCAGCGGTAGCCGGCCACCAACGCCTGGGAGCTCAGCGCGTCCATGGACTGGGCCCGGGAGATGCGGGGCACCAGTTCCAGTGCGAAGCTGGTCACGCCAGCGTCCGCGAGCGCCCGGACGCTGGCCAGTTCCGAAGACGGCGAGGCAAAGCCCACTGTGATGGCCCCCGGTTTCAGGAGCCGGGCCGTGCCGGGCTCCAGGGGCCTCACGTGGGCCAGGAGGTCCAGACCCGCCAGGTCGAGGTCCGGCACGATCCTGGCGCCGGCCTGTTCGTAGTCCCGGTCCGGGTGCCCCGCGGCCTCCCCGGCCCCGGCTTCCACCAGGACTTCGAGCCCCAGTCCGGTCAGCTGCCTGGCGGTTTCCGGCGTCCCGGCGACGCGGCGTTCGCCGTCCCGGCGTTCGCGCGGTATGCCCAGTTGCACCGCAGCCTCCCTCGCTCAGTGGTGCTGCGGCGGGCTGGCCAGGACCGGCCTGGCAGGCCGGGATCCGCGGCGGCGTCACTGCTGCACGTAGTTGGCTTGAGTCTAGGGCCAAGAAAGCCGCTGCGGGAGGCGTGCCGCCCCTGTGGCCTGCGGTTACTTTTGCGGGGCTACTTCCGGCGGGGCTGCTTTTCGCCTGCTTCCGGCTGCGGCCGGCCGCCGGCCAGCCGGAAGGAGTCCTGCAGCAGCTCTGCCAGCAGGGTGCCGTCCAGCCGTTCCAGCCGCACCAGGACCAGCTGCGGGGACCGGTCGTGGTGCGGCGTCCAGAAGAACGTGTCCGGGTCGGTGCCGGCCAGCGCTTCCCGCTCCGCCGTCTTGACGGTCAATACTCCGGGTTCCCAGAGCCGCGCCATCAGGGTCTTCGCGAACCAGGCGGGCTGGCCCCAGCTCAGCCGTTCGGTAATGCCGGGCAAGGCCAGTGCGGCCTTCCTGACGTGGTCTTCGGTCACCATTGACCGAGTCTGCCTGCGGGAGCGTCCGCCGCGCAAGGGCCCCCGGGCTACCCTCGGGCGGTGAGGTCCGCTGAAACCCGCCGCGCGGTGGCGGTGATTTCCTCCGCCACCGTGGCCAGGTAGGCGTCCGGATCCGGCCTGGCAGCGACGGACTGGGCCTGCAGCGAGACGTTGACGGCTGCCACCACTTTGGGCCCGTCAAGGACCGGCGCGGCCACGGACATCAGCCCGAGCTCCAGTTCCTGGTCCAGAACGCACCAGCCCTTGTCCCGGACGTCCGCCAGGACAGCCAGCAGCTCCGGGACCGTTCCCAGGGCGCGGGGGGTCAACGGGCTGATGTCGGCTGCAGCGAAGTATGCCTTGAGCTGGTCCGCCGGCAGGTGGGCCAGCAGCACCCGGCCCATGGACGTGGCGTAGGCCGGGAATCGGGTCCCCACCGTGATGCCGATGGTCATGATGCGCCGCGTGGACACCCGGGCCACGTAGGCGATGTCCGTCCCGTCCAGCACGGCCGCCGAGGTGGACTCCCCCAGCTTCAGGGACAGTTCCTCCAGGTGCGGCTGGGCCAGCTGCGGCAGGGACAGGCCGGACAGGTACGCGAAGCCCAGCTGCAGGACCTTGGCCGTGAGCGCAAAGGTTTTGCCGTCGGTCCGGATGTACCCCAGTTCCACCAGGGTGTGCAGGAACCGGCGCGCGGTGGCACGGGTCAGGTCGGTCCGCGCCGCCACCTCGGTGAGGGTCATCAGCGGGTGGTCGGGGCCGAACGCCCGGATCACCGCCAGCCCCCGCGCCAGCGACTGCACGTATTGGTCGCCGGCCTGCGGAGGAGGTGCTGCTGCGTCGGTCATGGTGTCCAATCCTATGCGTGCCGCCGGCGTGGTTTTCCGGTTCAAGGCACGGCGGCGGTGAGGGGTACGGGGACGAGTTCCTGGAGTTCGGCGAGGGTGCAGCCGAAGGTTTCGCGGACGGTGACGCCGTTGGGTCCGGTGAGGAACACGGCTTTGTCGGTGTAGACCCGGGTCACGCAGCCCACACCTGTGAGCGGGTAGGTGCAGGCGTCCACGATTTTCGAGGCGCCTTCGCGGGTCAGCAGGGTCATCATCACAAAGACGTCCTTGGCACCGGTGGCGAGGTCCATCGCCCCGCCCACGGCGGGGATGGCGCCGGGCGCCCCGGTGTGCCAGTTGGCGAGGTCGCCGGTGGCTGAGACCTGGAACGCGCCGAGGACGCAGATGTCCAGGTGGCCGCCGCGCATGATCGCGAACGAATCGGCGTGGTGGAAGTAGGACGCCCCCGGGAGTTCGGTGACGGGGATTTTGCCGGCGTTGATGAGGTCGCCGTCGATCGCGTCCCCTTCCGCTGCCGGGCCCATGCCCAGCATCCCGTTCTCCGTGTGGAGGGTGATGTTCTGCTCAGCGGTGAGGTAGTTGGATACCAGTGTGGGCTGGCCGATGCCGAGGTTCACAAAGGAACCCGGGGCGATGTCCCGGGCCACCAGGCGGGCGAGGTCGTCCCGGCCCAGCGGTTCCGGGGATGACTGGAGGTCCGCCGGCTGGTTGGTTTCGCTGCTCATGTTCAGGCCACCTTCACGATGTTGTTGACGTAGATGCCGGGGGTGACGATGTTTTCCGGGTCCAGCCCGCCGGTGGGGACGATATCGGAGACCTGGACGATGGTGTGCCTGGCCGCGGCGGCCATGATGGGGCCGAAGTTCCGGGCGGTTTTGCGGTAGACCAGGTTCCCCCTTCCATCGGCGGTGAGGGCCTTGATCAGGGCCACGTCCGCGTGCAGCGGGGTTTCGAAGACCTGGCCGCGGCCGTCGATGATCCGGGTTTCCTTGCCCTCGGCCAGCATGGTGCCGTACCCGGTGGGGGTGAAGAACCCGCCGATCCCGGCCCCGGCAGCCCGGATCCGTTCGGCAAGGTTGCCTTGCGGGACCAGTTCCAGCTCGATTTCGCCGGCCTTGTACTTGGCATCGAAGTGCCAGGAGTCGGACTGCCGCGGGAAGGAGCAGATCATTTTCCGCACCCGGCCTTCCTTGATCAGCAGCGCCAGGCCCTGGTCGCCCTGGCCGGCGTTGTTGTTCACCACCGTCAGGTCCGTGGCGCCGCAGTCCATCAGGGCGTCGATGAGTTCGAACGGCTGCCCGGCGTTGCCGAACCCGCCGATCATCACGGTGGAGCCGTCCTTGATGCCGGCCACGGCATCCTGGACTGTGTCTACGAAGTTCAGCATGCCTTCTACGCCTTTCCAGCGGTAACGTTTTCGAGGACCACGGCCAGGCCCTGGCCCACGCCGATGCAGATCGCAGCCACGCCCCACCGTTCGCCCGAGGCCTGCAGCGACCGGGCCAGGGTGCCCAGGATCCGGGTGCCGGAGGCCCCCAGCGGATGGCCCATCGCGATCGCGCCGCCGTGCCGGTTCACAATCGACGGGTCGATGTCCCAGGCGTTGATGCAGGCCAGGGACTGCGCGGCAAAGGCTTCGTTAAGTTCGACGGCGCCCACCTGGTCCCAGCCGATGCCCGCCTTCGCGAGGGCCTTGTTCGCCGCCGCCACCGGGGCGTAACCGAAGAACTGAGGATCGTTCCCGTGCGCACCACGGCCCGCGATCCGGGCCAGCGGCTCCAACCCCAACAGCCCGGCGGCAGCTTCGGAGCCAATCCAGGCCGCGGAAGCACCGTCGGACAACGGGGAGGCGTTCCCCGCCGTCACCGTCCCGTTCCCAGACCGGAACACCGTCTTCAGGCCCGCAAGCTTCGCCGCCGAAGAACCGGCCCGGATGCCTTCATCCCGGACCAGATCCGTGCCCGGCACCGGGGTGACGAGGTTGTCGTAGAATCCCTCGTCCCAGGCGGCGGCCGCCAGGTTGTGCGAGTCCGCGGCGAATCCGTCCTGCTGTTCCCGGGTCACACCGTACTTCTCGCGGAGCCGTTCGGTGGCCTCGCCCAGCGAGATGGTCCACTCCTTCGGCATGGCCTTGTTCACCAGGCGCCAGCCAAGGGTGGTGGAGGCCAGCGTCATGTCCCCGGCCGGGTACGGCTTCTCCGTCTTGGGCAGCACCCAGGGCGCGCGGGACATCGACTCGGCGCCGCCCACCAGCATCAACTCGGCATCCCCGGCATTTATCTGGCGCGAGGCGATGATTGCCGCGTCCAGCGAAGACCCGCACAACCGGTTGACCGAAGTCCCCGGAATCGAGACCGGCAACCCGGCCAGCAGGGAGCCCATCCGGGCAATGTTGCGGTTCTCCTCGCCGGCGCCGTTGGCGTTGCCAAACACCAACTCATCGATCCGCTCCGGATCAAGCCCGGGGGCCCGCTGCACGGACTCCCGGATCACGTGCGCAGCCAGGTCATCAGGACGCACTGACGCCAAACCTGAACCGAACTTACCGAAAGGTGTGCGTACGGCGTCGTACACAAATGCCTGCTTCACGATGCTCCTCGAAAGATTCTGCGGGTGGTTTCCCAACTAGCTCGCAGTTGTTGTCGTTATGAGGGCTCAAAACGACAACAACTGCGAGTTAGTTGGGAAGGGGGTTAGTTGGGTGGGGTGGGCGCAGCGGGGTCCGTGGCCGTTTTGTCCATGTCGCGGAACACCTGCTGCGCCGTCTTGAAGGCGGTGTTTGCGGCGGGGACGCCGCAGTAAATGGCGGTTTGAAGCAGGATTTCCTTGATCTCGTCCCTGCTCAGGCCGTTGGTGAGGGCCGCGCGGATGTGCATGGCCAGCTCCTCCCAATGCCCGTGCGCCACCATCGCCGTGATGGTGACGGCGGAGCGCATCTGCCGGGACAGCCCCGGCCGGGTCCAGATCCCACCCCACGCGATCCGCGTGATCATGTCCTGGAAATCTTCGGTGAAACCGTCCTTGGCGGCGTTGGCGCGGTCCACATGGGCCGCGCCCAGCACCTCGCGCCGCACGGCCATACCGCCGTCGTAAATTTCCTGGCTGGTGGCGTCCGGCTGCACCACGCCGGAGCGCTCCGGGCCCGCTGCGCCGCTCACTGGGCGCCGCCGCGGGATTCGGACCAGGTGATGAGGTTCCGCAACAGCTCGGCGACGTGCCCCGGCGCCTCGGCGGGTGCCAGATGGCCCACGCCGCCCAGCGTCAGCGCACTGGCCGTTCCACCGCCGGCCGTGATGCCGGCCGCCACGTCTTCGGCGAACGACGGCGGCGCAACAGTATCCTCGGCACCCGCAACCGCCTGCGTGGGAACCGTGATGCTGCCCAGGTCCGCGCGGACGTCAAACGCGGCAAGGGCCTCGCAGCAGAAGGCGTAACTGAAGCGATCGGCGTCGCGCAGGGCGTGCAGGAGCCTGCTGCTGAGCTCAGGCTGGCGGTCCATAAAGCCCGGGGCGAACCACCGCTCCGCGGAGCCTTGGATCATCACGGGTGTGCCCTGGCTGCGGACCGTGGCGGCGCGTTCCAGCCAGCCTTCCGGCGTGCCGAGTTTGGCGCCGCTGCACTGGACGGAAAGGCTTTTGAGCCGGCTGGCGTGCTTGATGCCGAGCTGCAGGCCCGTTGCTCCGCCCAGCGAGACGCCGGCGTAGTGGAAATCCTGGCCGGGGGCAATGGAATCGACCAGGCCCACCACGGCGTCCGCCAGCTCCGCCACGCTGAATGGTTCGGCGGCGGCGGGCGAGACCCCGTGCCCGGGGAGGTCCCAGGCCACCACATCCACGGTGGGTCCCAGCAGGGCGGCGGCGTCCGTCCACAGGACAGAGGACGTGCCCAGGGAGGAGCCCACCACCAGCAGCGGGTGCTCACCGAGGGGGCGCTGCGGGGAGAGCAGCACGGCTTTCAGGGTTGGTTCAGCCACGGGGGGCTCCAATCGCGTCGGGGTGGGGACGGTCTGTGCCGGCGAAATCCGGGTAGGCCGCCAGGATACGGTGGGCGATCCCGGCGGACTCGCCCAGGTAGCCGGCCGGATCCAGGAGCTCGGCCAGCCGGGAGTCCGGGAGGACGTCCTCGGGGACGGTTTCGCGCAGGTACCGGCGGTAGGCGGCAGCCTGGTCCGCCGCGGGAACCTGGAGGGTCCTGTCCACCACCGCCTGGAGCTGCTGTTTGCCGCCCAGGCCGTCCCGGTCCGCCAGCAGCGGCGCCACGGCAGCAGCCACGCCTTCGGCCAGGAGCAGGGGCCCGGCGAGGTCGAGGTTGCGGCGCATGGCGGCCGGGAAGACCTGGAGTCCTCCGGCGAGTTCCTGCAGCTGGCCAACGGCGCCGAGGGCCAGCGCCAGCAGCTGCCGGAGCGCAGGCCATTCCGCGTGCCACGCGCCGTCGGGGCGTTCGTCGTTGAAATTGGCAGCGGCGAGATGGAGCTGGGCCGCCGGCTGCGGGGCCTGAAGGGCGGCGCTGCGCACCAGCACGGACAGGACGGGATTCTGCTTCTGCGGCATGGCCGAGGAAACGCCGCGGCCGGCGGCGCGGGGTTCGGCCACCTCCGCCACCTCGGGCCGGCTGAGGAACAGGACGTCCGCGGCGGTCTTGCCTGCGGCATCAAGCACCGCGGCCAGGGCGTTGCCCAGGGAGGTGACCGGCAGGCGGTTGGTGGGCCAGGGCGCGGCAGCCGGGGCCAGGCCCAGGTGCGCGGCGAGACTGTCCGCCAGGTTGAAGGGGGTGGCAGCGGAGTTGGCGGTCAACGCGGAACCGGCCGCGAGGGTACCCGCGGCGCCACCGAACTGGACGGGGAAGCTTAGGCCGGCGAGCTGCCGTCCCGCGGCGGCGAGACCGTGGAACCACTGTGCGGCCCGCAGCCCGAAGGTATAGGGCAGGGAGTGCTGCGTCAGGCTCCGGCCCACGCAGAGGGTGGTCGAATGCGCTGCCGACAGGTCCGCGAGGGCCGCTGTGGCCCGGCCCAGGTCAGCCAGCACGGCGCCGACGGCGTTGCGCGCCACCAGCATCAGGGCGGTATCCAACACGTCCTGGCTGGTGAGCGAGGCGTGCACGGCTGCCGCAGCGCCGACGCCATGGGTGTCCAGCGCTGTGACCTGGCGGCGGAGGTCCGCCAGCAGGGGGATGACGGGGTTGGCGCCGCCCTGGGCGCGCACCGCGATGTCCGCCACGTCGTAGCGTCCGGGTTCCGCTGCGGCAGCCACAACGGCGGATGAACCGGCGGGTGCCAGTCCCGCC
>NZ_LFQH01000076.1:0-52184 GCF_001238605.1 Arthrobacter sp. ZBG10
GTGCCGCTCGCCGCAGCATTCCCGCCGTTGAGCGACCACCCGGGGGCAGGCACTGGATTGTGGGCGGCGCCGCGCCGCAGAGTGATTGCAGTCACATCTGCGCAGGCCTGTACCCCGGCCCGCCGCCGCGTGTGAACCGCACGTCTCAATGAGGAGGAACGATGGGTAACGACGCCCACACTCCGGACGCCACCGCGTCCGTGGACTTTGAACAGGTCCAGAAGACAGAACAGTTCCAGGAGCTCCGCAAACGCCACCGCAGCTTTGTGTTTCCCATGGCCGTGGCCTTCCTGCTCTGGTACTTCGCCTACGTATTGCTGGCGGATTACGCCGTGGACTTTATGTCCACCAAGGTGTGGGGCAACATCAACGTGGGCCTGATCCTGGGCCTGCTCCAGTTTGTGTCCACGTTCGCCATCACCGGCTGGTACGTCAGCTACTCCAACCGCCGGCTCGATCCCATCGCAGCGGACATCAGGAACGAAATCGAAGGCCACGAGTTCGATAAAGACGGCAACCGAGTGAGCGGAGCGAACAAATGATCACCGTCCCCCTCGCTGTCGATGTTGCAGCCCTCAAGGACACCACCCTGCTGAATATGGGAATCTTTGGCCTCTTTGTGGCAGTGACCATGGTCATCGTGTTCCGGGCCAGCAAAAACAACAAAACAGCCGCCGACTACTACGCGGCCGGCCGGTCCTTCACGGGATCCCAGAACGGAACCGCGATCGCCGGCGACTACCTGTCGGCAGCGTCCTTCCTCGGCATCACCGGTGCGATCGCCATCAACGGCTACGACGGGTTTATGTACTCCATCGGCTTCCTGGTGGCCTGGCTGGTGGCGCTGCTCCTCGTGGCGGAACTGCTGCGCAATACCGGCAAGTTCACCATGGCCGATGTGCTGTCCTTCCGCCTGAAGCAGCGCCCGGTACGCATCGCGGCGGCCATCTCCACGCTGGCCGTGTGTTTCTTCTACCTGCTGGCGCAGATGGCCGGCGCCGGAAGCCTGATCTCCCTGCTGCTGGGCATCAGCGACTGGGGCGGCCAGGCACTGGTGATCATCGTCGTCGGCGCCCTGATGATCATGTACGTCCTGATCGGCGGCATGAAGGGCACCACCTGGGTGCAGATCATCAAGGCCATCCTGCTGATTGCCGGGGCCGCTGTGATGACCCTGTGGGTCCTCGCCATTTACGGCTTCAACCTCTCCACCCTGCTGGGAGCGGCCGTGGAGACCGCCAACAACCCCGCGGTCCTCAACCCGGGCCTGCAGTACGGCAAAACGAACACCTCCAAGCTGGACTTTATGTCGCTTGGCCTGGCGCTGGTCCTGGGCACGGCGGCGCTGCCCCACGTGCTGATGCGGTTCTACACCGTCCCCACCGCCAAGGAAGCCCGCAAGTCCGTGGTCTGGTCCATCTGGCTGATCGGCCTGTTCTACCTCTTCACCCTGGTCCTGGGCTACGGCGCAGCGGCACTGGTCGGGGCGGAAACCATCAAGTCGGCCCCCGGCGGCGTGAACTCCGCAGCACCGCTGCTCGCGTTCCACCTGGGCGGGCCGCTCCTGCTGGGCTTCATCTCGGCCGTCGCGTTCGCCACCATCCTGGCCGTGGTGGCCGGCCTGACCATCACCGCCGCGGCGTCCTTCGCCCATGACATCTATGCCAGCGTCATCGCCAAGGGGAAGGCCGACGCCGCCACGGAAGTTAAGGTGGCCCGCCGCACGGTGGTGGTCATCGGCGTCCTGGCCATCCTGGGCGGCATCTTCGCCAACGGCCAGAACGTGGCGTTCCTGGTGGCGCTTGCGTTCGCCGTGGCCGCCTCCGCCAACCTGCCCACCATCATCTACTCGCTGTTCTGGCGCCGCTTCACCACGCAGGGCGCCGTCTGGAGCATGTACGGCGGCCTCGGGTCGGCGATCATCCTGATCATCTTCTCCCCGGTGGTGTCCGGTGCGGCCACGTCCATGGTCAAGGACGCCAACTTCGCGATCTTCCCGCTCAGCAACCCGGGCATAGTGTCCATCCCGCTGGCGTTCATCCTGGGCTGGTTGGGCACCATCCTGGACCGGAACAAGGAAGACAGCGCCAAGCAGGCCGAAATGGAGGTCCGTTCCCTGACCGGCGTCGGGGCGGAAAAGGCCACCAACCACTAACCCCGCCCGGACACAAAGCCTCCGTGCACTGGACAGTGCACGGAGGCTTTGTGGTGTGGCGGGTTGGTGGTGTGCAGGGTTCCGCTACCCGGCGGGCCGCAGCTTGATGTTGGTCATCTTCAGCTGGTCAGTGCCTTCAAAGTGGTAGGCCAGGTCAACGTTCCCGCCGTCGCAGGCGATGACACCGGCGATGTCCGCCGACTTGCTGCCATTCTCCGTGGCCACGTTGACGCTGTTGTAGTCCGGCTTGCAGCTGGCGTCCATATCGAGGCTTTCGATGCCGGCAATGAACGATTCCTTGGAGATCTGCTTCTGCAGGGCAGGGTCCAGGTAATCGTCGTAGGCCGACGAGGTGTCGCCGGCGATGACCAGGTCCGTGAACCCATCCGCGAGTCCCTTTGCCTGGTTGGTGGCCCCGCCCACAACATTGATCAGGACAATCACACCGATGGCAACAAGCACCAGGAAACCGCCCACGGCTGCAAGGATGATCCACAGCGTCCTGCGCCGCTTCGGCCGGGGTGCCTCCCCGGGGAGGCCAAACGGGGTGGGACCCGCCTGGGCGTAGGGGTTCTGCGCGTACTGGTTCTGGGCATGCTGGCCGGGTTGTTGCTGGCCGGGGACCCCGGTGCCGAAGGGTTGTTCCTGGCCTGGCTGTGCCGGATATGGTCCGGGCCCGAACGCCGGTGGTGGTGGCGGAACGGGGGGCTGCCCGGGAACGTCCGGCTGCCGGGGTTCGGAGCCTGACGGGCCGGACTGGTTCGGTTCCTGGGGACTGCTCAAGGTAGAGCCTTTCCGGACGTGGTGCGCTGCACCGTCTGAGGGGCCCGCTGCCGGGCCGCCAATATCTGCCACCAAGCCTATAACCCCCCGCTGTCCCGGGCGTGGCCGGCGGGCGTGCGGCACAGAACGCGTGCCGGGGCTAGCCGGCCGCGGACCCACGGTCCAGCAGTGGCTGGACCCGGAACGGAATCAGTTCCCCCATGGCGAGGGCAGTGTCGGTCCGGTCCACGCCGTCACAGCCCAGGATCTTCCCGTTGATCCGGAACAGGTCCTCGGCGTCGAGCGCCACCACGCGCAACAGGAGGTCGGCGGAGCCGGTGAGCCCGTACCCTTCCAGGATTTCCGGGATGCCCGCAAGTTCGCCGGCCAGGCCGGCGAGTTTCTGCTGCTGCACATGCACCGAAATGAAGGCCATCAACGGATAGCCCAGCGCGGCAGGATTGATCCGCCGCTCAAACGACAGGAAGGCGTGCTTCTTCTCAAGCTGGGCCATCCGGGCCTGCACGGTGTTCCGGGACAGGCCAAGCTTCTGGGCCAGGGCCACCACGGTCCGGCGGGGATCCTGCGCCAGGGCGGATAAGAGGCGGGTGTCAGTGCCATCCAGAGCTTGCATAATGCGCAACGCTAGCACGGTGCAGATGCTCCGGACAGGGCACTTTGCTCAATGATCCGTGCAGTGGTTGTACCTTGTGGTGGTTGTGAGTAGGGTCACAATATCCGGGGCAACGGCGCCCGGGCGGCCCGCGGTGGGCAGGGCCAAAAGCCCCGCAACCGCAGGTCAAACGACGTAAGAAGGTGCGGGCTATCGTGTCTACAGACGGAACGGGCCAGGGCGCGGCAGCAGCCCCGGAAATGGCGGAAACCAGCCCTGCGGTGGCACACCGCCTGATCCAGCTGATCACTCCCGCGGGGGAGCGGGTCAGCCATCCGGAATTCGACTTCTGGGTCAAGGATGTCAGCGACGAACAGCTCTGCTCCCTGTTCGAGGACATGACGGTCATCCGGCGCATCGACGTGGAGGCCACCGCCCTGCAGCGCCAGGGCGAACTCGCCCTTTGGCCGCCACTGCTGGGCCAGGAAGCGGCACAGATCGGTTCCGGCCGTTCGCTCCGCCAGGACGATTTTGTGTTTTCCAGCTACCGGGAAAACGGCGTGGCGTACTGCCGGGGCGTGGACCTCACGGACCTGGTCCGGGTGTGGCGGGGCAACGCTTCATCTGGCTGGAATCCCTACGCCATCAACATGGCCACCCCGCAGATCATCATCGGCGCCCAGACCCTCCACGCCACGGGGTATGCCATGGGCATCCAGTACGACGGCGCGGACGCCGTTTCCGTGGCGTACTTCGGTGACGGCGCCACCAGTGAGGGCGACGTTAATGAGGCAATGGTCTTCGCGGCGAGCTTCCAGGTGCCGGTTGTTTTCTTCTGCACCAACAACCACTGGGCAATTTCCGAACCGGTGCGGCTGCAGTCCCATATCCAGCTTGCCGACCGTGCTGCCGGCTTCGGCATCCCCAGCCTGCGGGTGGACGGGAACGACGTCCTGGCCGTTATGGCCGTCACCCGGCTCGCACTGGACCGGGCGCGGCGTGGCGGCGGCCCCACGTTCATCGAAGCCGTCAGCTACCGGATGGGTCCGCACACCACAGCCGATGACCCCACCCGGTACCGGGACGCCAACGAACTTGAAGACTGGGCGGCGAAGGATCCCATCAGCCGGGTGGCGGCGCTCCTGGAACGGAAGGGCCTGCTGACGGCGGACTTCCAGCAGCACGTCAGGGACCAGGCCGACGCCGTTGCCCACCGGATGCGTAAGGGCTGCACCACCATGCCGGACCCTGAGCCCATGGACGTTTTCCGGCATGTCTACAGCACTCCCAACTCGTGGCTGGACCGGCAGCAGGAGCATTACGCCCGATATCTGGCCTCCTTCGGGGAACCCGCCGGAGCCGCAACCCAGGAAGGTGCACGCTGATGACCCGCATGACCTTCGCCCGCGCCATCAACGCGGGCCTGCGCAAATCGCTGGAAATCGATCCCAAGGTGATCCTGATGGGGGAGGACATCGGCGCCCTCGGCGGCGTCTTCCGGATCACGGACGGCCTGCAGAAGGACTTCGGCACACACCGCGTGGTGGACACGCCGCTGGCGGAGTCAGCCATCCTCGGAACCGCGGTTGGCCTGGCCTACCGCGGCTACCGCCCCGTGGTGGAGATCCAGTTCGACGGCTTCATCTACCCCGCCTTCGACCAGATCGTCAGCCAGGTGGCCAAGCTCCACTACCGCACCCAGGGCGCCGTCAGGATGCCCATCACCATCAGGGTCCCGTTCGGCGGCGGCATCGGCTCCCCGGAACACCACTCCGAATCCCCGGAGGCGTACTTCACGCACACCTCCGGCCTGCGCGTGGTCAGCGTCTCCAACCCGCAGGACGCCTACACAGTGATCCAGCAGGCCATCTCCTGTGATGATCCCGTCCTCTACTTCGAACCGAAGCGCAGGTACCACGACAAGGGCGAGGTGGATGAAGGGGTTGACCCTGCCGCAGCGCTGCCCATGGGACAGGCCAGGGTCCTGACGCAAGGCACCGACGTGACCCTGGTGGCGTACGGGCCGCTGGTCAAAACCGCCCTGGACGCCGCCGCGGCGGCCGCGGACGAAGGGATCTCCCTGGAGGTCATTGACCTGCGCTCGCTGGCCCCCGTGGACTACGACACCGTGGTGGCCTCGGTCCGCAGGACCGGCCGCCTGGTGGTCACACACGAAGCAGGGCAATCCGGTGGCCTCGGCGCCGAAGTCGCAGCCAGCATCACCGAACGGTGCTTCAACCATCTGGAGGCGGCACCCGTCCGGATCACCGGCTTTGACATCCCCTACCCCTATTCCAAGCTGGAGATGCACCACCTGCCCGGCCTGGACCGCATCCTGGACGGCGTTGACCGTGCCCTGGGCCGGCCCAACTCCCTGAGCGGGCTGGAAGGATGAGCGCCACCATGATCAAGGAATTCCGGCTCCCGGACCTGGGCGAGGGCCTTACCGAATCAGAAATCCTCAGCTGGAAGGTGGCGGTGGGGGACACTGTCACCCTCAACCAGGTGATCGCCGAAGTCGAGACGGCAAAGGCCGTGGTGGAACTGCCGTCGCCGTTTGCGGGTGTCATCAGGGAACTGCATGAGCAGCCAGGCTCCGTGGTGGCGGTAGGGAACCCCATCGTTTCCTTTGAGGTGCCGGACGACGCCGCCCTCCCGCCGGCCGCTGCAGCCAAAGGTCCGGCCAACGGTGCAGCCGCAACCGAAGGCGCCGCTGGGACCGACGCCGCTGGGACCGTCACCGCGGTGCCAGAAGAGGGCGCGACGGAAGATGCCGTGGCAGCAAGTGCCGCGCGCGGGCAGTCGGCAGTGGACGCTGTGCCGGCCCCGCCCAAGCGGGAGCCCAACCTCGTCGGGTACGGGGCCGTCGTCGAAAGCTCCGGCAGGCCGGCCCGGCGGCCCAGGATTTTCGCGCCCGCTGGTTCGAGCGCCGCCGATCCATCCCCGGTTACGCCGGGCCAAGCAGGTCCCGCCGCAGCCAAACCGGTGGAAAGCACCGTGGAGCGGCCGCGGTCCACCCCACCGGTCCGCAAGCTGGCCCGCGACCTCCAGGTGGACCTCGCGCAGGTTGCTGGCACCGGACCGCAGGGCCTGATCACCAGGGAAGACGTCCAGGCTTTTGTCCACGGTGCGCCCGGGGAGACGGGAACCCCCGCGGAGCATCGGGCGGCGGAGCAGCAGTCAGGTGAGCAGTCCGGGACGCAGCCTGTGGTGCAGGGGGCCGGTGAACGTGAATTCCGCACGCCCATCAAGGGAGTGCGGAAATACACTGCAGCGGCCATGGTGGAAAGTGCCTTCACGGCCCCGCACGTCACGGAGTTCCTCACGGTCGATGTCACTCCCACCATGGAGCTGCTGGGCCGGCTGAAGGCAAGCAGGGAGTACGGTGCACTCCGGCTGACGCCGCTCACACTCGCGGCGAAAGCGGTGCTCATCGCCCTGCGGCGCAACCCATCGCTGAATTCGCGCTGGGACGGTGCCGCCCAGGAGATCGTCACCTATAACTACGTGAACCTGGGGATAGCCGCCGCTACTCCAAGGGGCCTTACCGTTCCGAATATCAAGGACGCGGACCGGTTGTCCCTGGCTGGGCTCGCCGAAGCGCTGGCAGCACTGACCGACACGGCGAGGGCCGGCCGGACCGCGCCCGCCGAGCTGTCCGGTGGGACGCTCTCCATCACCAACATCGGTGTGTTCGGCATTGATGCCGGCACGCCCATCCTGAATCCCGGTGAGGCGGCGATCCTGGCGCTGGGGGCTGTCCGGACTGCGCCGTGGGAGTACCGCGGGGAAGTGGCCCTCCGGCAAGTCATCACGCTCAGCCTGTCCTTCGACCACCGTCTGGTGGACGGTGAGCAGGGCTCCCGTTTCCTTGCCGATGTCGGCGCCATCCTGGCCGAACCCGGCATGGCCCTCACCATGGTCTGAGGGCTTTGTCGGGCCGGGCCTGGTCGGGACCCCGGCCAGGCCTCGGCCGGGCTGATCATCAACCCTGACCAGCTAGCCTGATCAGCAAGCCTGACCGGGAACCCTGACCAGCTAGCCTGATCAGGAACCCTGATCAGCAAGCCTGATCAGCAACCCTGACCAGGAACCCTGATCAGTGGGCCTGACCAGCAAGCCGTGGTCAGCAAGCCGTGGTCAGGAAACCGGTTCCGGCGTCCCAACCGTGAGGGCCGCCACGGCCATGGCCTCAAGCAGCGGGCGGGCGGTCTTCGAGGCAACCCGCCGGCCGTGCCCGGATACGGAATGCGGCGTGGAGTTGATCAGGCCGAAGGTGGCCTGGGCACGCATGCGGAGCTCTGCAGGGTCAGTGCCCGGATGGAGCTGCACCAGGACATCCACCCAGACCTGCACGTAGCTGCGCTGGAGCAGGCGCACCGCCGCCTGGTCGGGCCCGGCCAGGGCGCTGAAGTCACGGTCCTGCACCCGGATCACGTCCGGTTTGCCCAGGGCGAACTCCACCTGGAATGCCACCAGCCGGCGCACGGCGGTGAGGGGATCGGGGTGCCGGTCCACTACCTGCCGGCCGCCGGCCAGCAGGTCCTCGCTCACAGTCACCAGCAGCGCTGCCAGCACCGCCTGCTTGCCCGGAAAATGCCGGTACACAGCGGGTCCGCTGATGCCTGCCGCGGCGCCGAGGTCCTCCAGCGATACCCGGGTGAACCCGTCGCGGGCAAACAGGGAAGCGGCAGCGGCCAGCAGCGCCTGCCGGCGGTTCTCCTTGGCCTGGCTCCGCTGGGTGGTTCCCGCGGTGGTTCCCGCCGTGAGTCCTGCCGTGGTGGCGGCACCACCGGGCAGTGGACCGCTGTTCCCGCCCATGTGCGTGGTGTCATTGCTTGGCACTTTTCCTCCTTGGACCCGCAGATTCTAGCAAGGCAGCACCTGTGTTGGACATCACAGTTAATAGAGACTAACCTGAATTTCAGTTATTAGTCACTAACCGAGTTGGCTTTTGCCGGTCGGAAAACATGGGAATGGACGCGTCGATGGAGACCCTTGCCAGCCGCCTGCAACCAGGCAGCGAAGCGTTCACCGCCAACCGGGAGGCGCAGCTCCAACTGGTGGCTGAGCTGAAGGAACGGCTGCAGACCGCCGCCCTGGGTGGCCCGGAAAAGTCCCGCCAGCGCCATGTGGCCCGCGGCAAGCTGCTGCCCCGGGAACGCATCGACGGCCTCCTGGATGACGGCAGTCCCTTCCTGGAGATCGCCCCGCTGGCAGCGGACGGCATGTATGGTGGCGACGCGCCCGGCGCCGGGGTCATCGCGGGCATCGGAACGGTCCACGGCCGCCAGGTGCTGGTCATCTCCAACGACGCCACCGTCAAGGGCGGAACGTATTACCCGCTGACGGTCAAAAAACACCTCCGGGCCCAGGAAATCGCCTTCGAAAACAGGCTGCCCTGCATCTACCTCGTTGATTCGGGCGGGGCGTTCCTGCCCATGCAGGACGAGGTCTTCCCGGACCGGGACCACTTCGGCCGGATCTTCTACAACCAGGCCCGGCTGTCCGCAGCCAAAATCCCGCAGCTCGCTGCGGTGCTGGGCTCCTGCACCGCGGGCGGAGCCTACGTCCCGGCCATGAGCGATGAAACGGTCATCGTCCGCAACCAGGGCACTATTTTCCTGGGCGGTCCGCCGCTGGTGAAGGCCGCCATCGGCGAGGTGGTAACGGCAGAGGAACTGGGCGGCGGCGACGTGCACTCACGGATTTCCGGCGTCACCGACCACCTGGCGGACAACGACCGGCACGCCCTGCAGATCCTTCGGGACATCGTCGCCACCCTCCCGCAGCCGGCCGCACCGGCTTGGCAGGTGGAACCGCCCGTGCCGCCCGTGGTGGACGAGGACGAACTCTATGGAGCGGTCCCCACGGACGTGAACGCCGCCTACGACGTCCACGAAGTCATCGCCCGGCTGGTGGACGGCAGCACGTTCCACGAGTTCAAGCGGGAATATGGCACCACCCTGGTGACGGGCTTCGCCAGGCTGCATGGCCACCCGGTAGGCATCGTGGCCAACAATGGTGTCCTGTTCAGCGAGTCCTCGCTCAAGGGCGCCCATTTTATTGAACTCTGCGACCAACGCGGGATCCCGCTGGTCTTCCTGCAGAACATCTCCGGTTTTATGGTGGGCAAGGACGCCGAGCACGGCGGCATCGCCAGGAACGGCGCCAAGATGGTCACCGCGGTAGCCACGGCACGGGTGCCCAAGCTGACGGTGGTGATCGGCGGTTCTTTCGGAGCCGGAAACTACTCCATGTGCGGCCGGGCCTACTCGCCCCGGTTCCTCTGGATGTGGCCCGCGGCCCGGATTTCCGTGATGGGCGGCAACCAGGCGGCCAGCGTGCTGGCCACCGTCAAACGGGACCAGTATGAGGCCGCAGGGGAAGACTGGCCGGCGGCCGATGAGGAAGCCTTCAAAGCCCCCATCAAGGAGCAGTACGAGGATCAGGGCAGCCCGTATTACTCCACTGCCCGGCTGTGGGACGACGGCGTGATCGACCCTGCAGATACCCGCACCGTGCTGGGCCTCGCCCTCGACGTTGTCTCCCGAACCCCGTTGCCGGATACCTCTTTCGGCCTCTTCCGGATGTGAGCCCTATGACCACGCCAGCAACCACCCGCCCCGCCAAGGAAACGGGTGCCCTTTTCGGCACCGTCCTGGTGGCGAACCGCGGCGAAATCGCCTGCCGCGTCATCCGGACGCTCAAAACGCTGGGCATCCGCTCCGTCGCCGTCTACAGCGATGCCGACGCCGGCGCCCGGCACGTGCGCGAAGCCGACACCGCCGTCCGGATCGGCCCCGCCGCAGCGGCGGAGAGCTACCTGAACATTGACGCCGTTGTGGACGCCTGCCGCCGCACCGGCGCGGACGCCGTCCACCCGGGCTACGGCTTCCTGAGCGAAAACGCCGATTTCGCCCGCGCGCTGGCCAAGTCCGGCGTCGCCTTCATCGGGCCGGGGGTGGAAGCACTGAACATCATGGGGGACAAGATCCGGTCCAAGAACCACGTGGCCGGGTACGGCGTCCCCGTGGTCCCCGGTGTTGCCAGGCCGGGCATGACCGATCAGGACCTCCTTGACGCTGCGGCCGCCGTCGGCTTCCCCCTGCTTATCAAGCCGTCGGCCGGCGGGGGTGGTAAAGGAATGCATGCCGTGGAGTCCCCGGCAGAGCTGCCGGGGGTGCTGGCCACCGCCCGGCGCGTTGCAGCCAGCGCCTTCGGCGACGACACCCTCTTCCTGGAACGCCTGGTCGGTACGCCCCGCCACATCGAGGTCCAGGTCCTGGCGGACAACCACGGCAACGTGATCCACCTGGGCGAACGCGAATGCTCCCTCCAGCGCCGGCACCAGAAAGTCATCGAGGAAGCACCCTCACCCCTGCTCGAGGGACTCCCGGACGGGGCCGCCATCCGCGCCAGGCTCGGGGAGGCCGCCTGCAACGCCGCCCGCAGCGTGGCGTACAGCGGCGCCGGAACGGTGGAGTTCCTGGTCTCGGACGACGCCCCGGACCAGTTTTACTTCATGGAAATGAACACCCGCCTGCAGGTGGAGCACCCGGTCACCGAGATGGTCACCGGCATCGACCTGGTGGAGTGGCAGGTGCGGATCGCTGCCGGCGCACCGCTCACTGTCCGGCAGGCCGACGTCGTGCTGTCCGGCCACGCCGTGGAAGCGCGGGTCTACGCCGAAGTGCCGGCGAAGAACTTCCTGCCCGCCACCGGGACCGTCCATGTGCTGGCCGAGCACGCCCCGGGCCAGGGCGGCAACGTCCGCGTGGATTCCGCGCTGGTGCCGGGGCTGGAGCTCTCCGCCGACTACGATCCGATGCTGGCCAAGGTCATCGCCTGGGGCGACGACCGCCCGGCTGCCCTGGCAGCCCTGGAAGCGGCGCTCGCCGGTTACGTCGCGCTGGGCGTGGACACCAACGTGGAGTACCTGCGCCTGCTGCTCAACGACCCGGATGTCCAGGCCGGCCGCCTGGACACCGGGCTGATCGAGCGGAAGCTGCCGGAGCTCGCTTTCCGGGGGGTCACTGACAGCGAACTGGCGGCTGCGGCCCTCTATGCGCTGGGGACGGAGGAACAAGGCCCCGCCGGTCCTTGGCAACGCCGGGACAGCTGGCGGCTGGGCGGCAGGCCGCCACGCCACATCACGTTTGCGCTGCCGGACGGCGGTGCGGCCACCGTCACGGTGGCCGGGAACCCGCAGGCGGGTCCGGTGACAGTGACCGTCGACGGCGGCGCACCGCATCGTGCCGCGCTCCGTCCCGCCGGGCCGCACCAGGCAGAGGTGACGCTCGACGGCGTACCCACCCGATACAACGTTGCCCCCGTTTTCCCCGGAAACGGAATGCCCCAACCCGGCCAGCCGGCGTCGGACGTTCCCCTGCAGGTTTTCCTGGGTAACGGCGGCTGGTCCTGCCGGCTGGAGGTCCTCACCCGGGAAGCCCGGCTGGAACGCCTCCGCGCAGCCATCCAGCGCGAGGAAGGCGCCACGGATCCGGAAGTGCGCTCGCCGATGCCCGGCACCGTGGTGTCCGTCCCTGTAGAAAACGGCGACACCGTGGACGCGGGGCAGGTGCTGCTGTCCGTGGAGGCCATGAAGATGGAGCACCAACTGGTGGCGCCCCTGGCGGGGATCGTGAAGCTGGCCGCACAACCCGGCGACCTGGTCAAAGCGGACCAGGTCCTGGCCACCATCCACCCGCACCCAGGCAGCGCATCCGCTCCTGACACCCCCGAAACACCATCCACCCCACATCCCACAGCAGAAGGAGCCCGGCCATGACCGGTTTTGAACTCACCGAGGAGTACCGGGACCTGAGCGACACGGTCCGGGACTTCGCCGACAACGTGGTGGCACCAGTGTCCGCCAAGCACGACGAAGAGCACAGCTTCCCGTACGGCGTGGTCAAGCAGATGGCGGAGATGGGCCTGTTCGGCCTGCCGTTCCCGGAGGAATTTGGCGGCATGGGCGGGGACTACTTTGCCCTGGCCCTCGCGCTGGAGCAGCTGGGCCGGGTGGACCAGTCAGTGGCCATCACCCTCGAAGCCGGCGTCTCCCTCGGCGCCATGCCCGTGTACCGGTTCGGAACGGACGCACAGAAGCAGGAATGGCTGCCCATGCTGGCGTCCGGGGAGGCCCTGGCGGGCTTCGGGCTCACCGAACCCGAAGCCGGATCGGACGCGGGCGGCACCAAAACCCACGCCCACCGTGACGGCGGAAACTGGGTGATCAACGGCAACAAGGAGTTCATCACCAACTCTGGGACCGACATCACCAAACTGGTCACCGTCACGGCCGTGACCGGCGAAAGCGAGCGCGCTGACGGCAGCGTCCGGAAGGACATCTCCACCCTCCTGGTGCCCACCTCAACGCCGGGCTTCCGGGCAGAGAAGGCCTACAACAAGGTGGGTTGGAATGCCTCGGACACCCACCCCCTGACGCTGAAGGACGTCCGCGTCCCGGAGGCCAACCTGCTGGGGGAGGAGGGCCGCGGCTACGCCAACTTCCTCTCCATCCTGGACGAGGGCCGGATCGCCATTGCAGCCCTGGCCACCGGCGCCGCCCAGGGGTGCGTTGACCTGTCCGTGAAATACGCCCGGGAGCGCAGCGCGTTCGGGCACACGATCGGTAAATACCAGGCCATCTCCTTCAAGATCGCCCGCATGGAAGCCCGGGCCCACACCGCCCGGCTGGCCTACTACGACGCCGCAGCCAGGATGCTCGCGGGCAAGCCGTTCAAGACGCAGGCGGCCATCGCTAAGATGGTCGCAGGCGAGGCGGCCATGGACAACGCGCGGGATGCCACCCAGGTATTCGGCGGCTATGGCTTCATCAACGAGTTCACCGTGGCACGCCATTACCGCGACTCCAAGATCCTGGAAGTGGGGGAGGGCACCACCGAAGTCCAGCTGATGCTCATCGCCCGCGAACTGGGACTGTAGTCCCCCTCGCAGGCGCCGGTCTGAAAGGATCCCCCGATGATTGACAAAGTAGTCGCCAGCGCCGATGAGGCAGTCGCGGACATCCCCCACGGCGCCTCCCTGGCAGTGGGCGGGTTTGGGCTCTGCGGCATCCCGGTCGCGTTGATCGACGCCCTGCACCGGGCCGGAACCTCAGACCTGGAAACGGTCAGCAACAACTGCGGTGTGGACAGCTGGGGCCTGGGGCTGCTGCTCCGTGACGGCCGGATCCGGCGCACCATCAGCTCCTACGTTGGTGAAAACAAGGAATTTGCCCGCCAGTACCTCGCCGGCGAACTCGAAGTGGTCCTCACGCCGCAGGGAACACTCGCGGAGAAGCTGCGGGCCGGCGGCGCCGGGATCCCTGCGTTCTACACCAAGGCGGGGGTGGGCACCCAGGTGTCCGACGGCGGCCTGCCGCAGAAATACGACTCCGCCGGCGGGATCGCGGTGGCCTCCGCAGCCAAGGAAGTCCGCTCCTTCGGCGGCGTCGACTACGTCCTGGAGGAATCGCTGACGCCGGACTTTGGCCTGGTCCACGCCTGGAAGGGAGACCGGCACGGCAACCTGGTGTTCCACGCAGCCGCGATGAACTTCAACCCGCTGTGCGCCATGGCCGGCCGCATCACCATCGCCGAGGTCGAAGAGCTGGTTGAACCGGGTGACCTGGACCCCGAACACGTCCATGTACCCGGGATCTTCGTCCAGCGTGTGGTCCTGGCGCCGGACGGCGAGAAACGGATCGAGAAGCGGACAGTGGCCCTGGCTGCCACCCCGGCACCCGGCAGCAGCGCGCAGGCAGGAGCATAACCATGGCGGACCCCAACAGCATTGACGCGCCCCGGCCCGAGGCCATCCGGCCCGGTTACCGGCGGGCAACCCACCAGGGCGGCCCGGGTTCAGGGGCAGCCGGCGGCCAAGGGGCGGCCGCCGGGGAACCAGGGCAACAGGGCGCCGCCAAGGGCTGGAGCCGGAACGAGCTCGCTGCCCGGGTGGCCCGGGAGCTGCGCAACGGGCAGTACGTGAACCTGGGGATCGGCATGCCCACCCTGATTCCCAACTACATTCCGGTTGGCGTCGAAGTGGTCCTCCACTCCGAAAACGGCATCCTGGGGGTGGGCCCGTACCCGGCCGAGGACGCGGTGGACCCGGACCTGATCAACGCCGGCAAGGAGACCGTCACCGTCAACAGGGGAGCGGCGTTCTTCGACTCCGCAGCCTCCTTCGGCATGATCCGGGGTGGCCATGTGGACGTCGCCGTCCTCGGCGCCATGGAAGTCGCCGCCAACGGCGACCTGGCCAACTGGATGATCCCCGGCCGGATGGTCAAAGGCATGGGCGGCGCCATGGACCTGGTGTTTGGCGCCAAAAAAGTGATTGTGATGATGGAGCACGTGGACCGCAGCGGTAACCCCAAAATCGTCCAGGAGTGCTCGCTGCCGCTCACCGGCAAGGGCTGCGTGGACCGGATCATCACCGACCTCGCCGTGATTGACGTGGTCCGTGATCCTTCCGGGTCCCGGCTGGTACTCCGCGAACTGGCACCGGACGTCTCGCTGGCCGACGTGGCAGCGGCCACCGGCGCCGAACTTTTCGAGGAAGACCAGGAACTGACGGTATGAGCACCGGAACCAGCGGCACGCACCGGCCCCCGGAAGGCCAGCAGGAGCGGCGCGTCATTGAACAGCGGGGCCTCTACTTCGACGAACTCGAAGAAGGCGTGCTGTACGCCCACCGGCCGGGCCGCACCGTCACCGAGGCGGACAACGTCCTGTTCACCACCCTCACCATGAACACCCAGGCCCTGCACCTCGATGCCGCCTGGAGCGCCGGCCAGCCCTTCGGCCAGCGGCTGGTCAACTCCATGTTCACGTTGGCCACGGTGGTGGGCCAATCCGTCACGCAGCTGACCCAGGGCACCATCGTGGCCCAGCTGGGCCTCACGGACGTCTCCTTCCCGCACCCGCTGTACCACGGCGACACGCTCTACACGGAGACGGTCATCACGGGGAAGCGCCTGTCCGGTTCGCGGCCGGGGCAGGGCATCGCCACCATGGCGCACACCGGCCGCAACCAGGACGGTACCGTGGTGGCCCTGGCCACCCGCAGTTGCCTGATGTGGACCCGGGAGGCGCACGCCGGCCAGCAGGGCAACGCCCGGGAAGCCACCACAGCGGCTGGCGGACAAGGCACAATACCGGTATGACTTTTTTGATGGGACCTGCCCTGCTCTTCTGCCCTGCGGACCGGCCGGAGCGGTACCAGAAGGCTGCTGACCGCGCGGACGCCGTCATCCTGGACCTCGAGGATGCCGTGGCCCCGGCGGAGAAACAGCGTGCCCGCGGCGCCATCCTGGCCCAGCTCGGAGCCGGGGAGGGCCCGGAGCTGGACCCGAGCAGGACCATCGTCCGCATCAACCCCGCCGGCACGGAAGAGTTCGCCAAGGACCTGCACTGCCTGGCCCACACGCCGTACCGGACAGTCATGCTGGCCAAGGCGGAAAGCGCCGCGCAGCTCGAGGCCCTTGAGGGCTACCAGGTCATCGCCCTGTGTGAAACGGCACGGGGGATCCTTAATGCACCGGCCATCGCGGCGGCCCCCAACGTTGTGGCACTGATGTGGGGTGCCGAGGATCTGCTGGCGACCCTGGGCGGCACCTCCAGCAGGATGGCCGACGGCGGCTACCGTGCTGTGGCACTGCACGCGCGTTCAGCCGTGCTGCTGGCCGCCCGGGCCTTCGGCAAGGAGGCAGTGGATTCCGTCTACGTGGACATTCCGGACGTGGCTGGGCTGGCAGTGGAATCAGCGGACGCCGTGGCATCCGGGTTCGGGTCCAAAGCCTGTATCCATCCGGCACAGGTGGCTGCCGTCCGGGCAGCCTACGCCCCATCGGCGGCGGATATCGAAGCGGCGCAGGCCCTGCTGTCGGCTGCGGCGGCGGCCAACTCCGGCGTCTTCGCGTTTGAAGGAAAAATGATCGACGGGCCCATCCTCAAACATGCCGAGGCCACCCTGCGCCGCGCCGCCCAAAACGGCTGATGCAGTAACGCCGACCTGCCTGCCTTCGCCGGCCTGGCCTGCTTTCGCGGAGTTGACCCGGCCTGCCTTCACCGGCTGACCCGGCCTGCCTTCACCGGCCGGCCCGCCGCAGGGACGTGGGCGGCACCGATTCATGCAGGAACGTGCGGACCCACCGCGCGCCGGTGGCCCGGTACTCCTCCCGGCTGGCGAAACGGTAGTGGTAGCTGTGCACCCGCACCCATTGTGGCGGGACGCCGTCGAACGGGTCGTGGCGGAGGAGCCGCAGGGTGGCCCGGTCCGCCTCCAGCAGCCGGGTAAGGAACGCGTAAAACCAGTCCTCGTGCACCGTCCGCAACGGCAGGAACCACATCAGCCAGTCCAGCCGCAGGTGGTACGGCGCCCACTGCCGGGGAATCCGGTTGACGTCCCCGGGCTTTCCCTTAAAGGCATACTCGAGCCACTGCGAGCCGGCACCGGGGCTGCTGTCCAGGGTTCCTTCCACAACAATTTCCACGCGCCGGCGGGTAACGGTGCCGAACGCCCCGTAGGCGTTGACCAGCTGCCAGCGGTTGAAGCTGGCGTTCATCAGCTGCCGCCGGGAGAGCAGGTTGCGCAGCGGCCGGTAGCTGAGGACCAGCAGCAGCACCGTGGCGGCCAGGGTGATGGCCAGCCACCACAGCGGAGTCGCCGGCGCGGGGCCCACCGGGCCCAGGCCAGGACCCTGCCCGCCCACGGGGATGGCCGGTATCAGGGCGTGCACCACAGGGTCGCTGACCGCCGCGAACGCGAGCACCATGGCCATCCAGTTCAGCCACGCGAAGTTCCCGGTGGCCACCAGCCACAGCTGGGTCAGGACCACAACGGCGGCGGCCGCCGAGGCCAGGGGCTGGGGCGCAAAAAGGAAAAACGGAACCACCAGTTGCGCGAAATGGTTGCCCAGCACCTCGATCCTGTGCAGCTGCTTGGGCAGCAGGTGCGCCTGGCGGCTCAGCGGCCCGGGCATCGGCTGGGTCTCATGGTGGTAGTACAGGGCTGTTAAATCGTGCCATTCGCGCCCGCCCCGGATCTTGATCATGCCGGCCCCGAACTCCAGCCGGAACACCAGCCACGCGAGGAGGAGCAGGATGGTCCGCGGCGGGTCGGTCTGGTCCGAACCGAGGAACGCCACCGTAAAGCCTGCCTCCAGCAGCAGCATCTCCCAGCCAAAGCCGTAAAACGTACGGCCAACATTGACGATCGACATGTAGAGCGCCCACAAGGCAAGGAACGCCAGCAGTGGAACCCAGGGCGGGCCCCACTGGGGGACGCCGGCCACCAGCAGCGCCGAAATCCCCAGGCCCGCGGCGCACACACCCCGCAGCAACCCGTCCGAGTAATGCAGGCTGAACAGTGTTGGCCGCCGCAGCCTGCCGCGGGCCAGGTAGTCGGGGACGGGTAAGAGTCCATGCGTCCCAACCAACGCGGGGAACTGGTTCAGGGAGGACAGGAACGCCACAAAGTACAGGCCCGCCACACCCCGTTGCAGCACCTGCCGGGCGAACCCGTATTCCGGCGCATCAAACCAGCCCAGCCAGTCCACACGGTCCACGCTACGCCGCCCCGTCCGGAGGTCAAGGTTGGTGCGGGATACTTAACCCATGCAGCCACGCAGAATCGTCATCCTCGGATCCACCGGTTCCATCGGCACCCAGGCGATTGACGTCGTCGACGGCGCCCCGCACCTTTTCGAGGTTGTGGCCCTCAGTGCCGGCGGGGCCAACCTGGACCTCCTGGCCAGGCAGGCCGTCCACACGGGCGCCGCCACCATAGGCATCGCTGCCGGGGATCCCGGCGTCCTGGCCCGGCTGATCGCGGAAGCAGCCGCCGCCGCGGGCCGCCCCGGCTACCGGCCCCGGATCCTCTCCGGCCCGGACGCCGCCGCGGACATCGCAGGCCTGGACGCGGACGTGGTCCTGAACGGCATCACCGGATCAATCGGACTGGCGCCCACGCTGGCAGCGCTGAAGTCCGGCGCAACCCTGGCCCTGGCGAACAAGGAGTCACTGATCGTAGGCGGCGCCCTGGTGAAGGCCGCCGCCCGGCCGGGCCAGATCGTGCCGGTCGACTCCGAACACTCGGCTATCGCGCAGTGCCTGCGCGCGGGGTCCGCCGGGGAAGTGGAAAAACTCATCCTTACGGCCTCGGGCGGGCCGTTCCGGGGCCGCACCCGGGACAGCCTGCACGGTGTCACGCCCAGTGAGGCCCTGGCGCACCCCACCTGGGACATGGGCGTAATGGTCACTACCAACTCGGCCACCCTGGTGAACAAGGGGCTGGAAGTCATCGAGGCGCACCTCCTCTTCGACGTTCCGTTGGACCGGATCGACGTTGTGGTCCATCCGCAGTCGGTGGTGCACTCCATGGTCCAGTTCGTTGACGGCTCGGTGATCGCCCAGGCCTCTCCGCCGGACATGCGCCTGCCCATCGCCCTGGGCCTTGGCTGGCCGGACCGGGTACCCCAGGCCGCGTCGGCCTGCGACTGGACCAAGGCCGCCAGTTGGACTTTCGAACCGCTGGACGTGGCGGCCTTCCCCGCCGTTGACCTCGCCAAGGACGCCGCCAAACAGGGCAGCACGTTCCCTGCGGTCTTCAACGCCGCCAACGAGGAAGCCGTCACGGCTTTCCACGCCGGCCGGATCCGGTTCACTGACATTGTGGACACCGTTGAGGCCGTCCTCAGCGAACATTCAGGTTCCTCCGGGCTGACGGTGGAATCCGTGTTGGATGCTGAAGGCTGGGCACGCGCCCGCGCCCAGGATCGTTTAGCACTTCGCAGTCTCTAAGGAAGCAGCAGCACCGCCATGACCACCGTTCTCCTTTTTATCCTCGGCGTCCTCGTCGTGGCACTCGGCATCGCCGCCTCCATCGCGCTGCACGAGGTGGGCCACCTCCTGCCTGCCAAGCTCTTTAAGGTCCGCGTGACCAAGTACATGATCGGCTTCGGGCCCACCCTGTGGTCCCGGCGGAAGGGCGAGACCGAGTACGGCGTCAAAGCCATCCCGCTGGGCGGCTACGTGTCCATGATCGGGATGTATCCGCCAAACAAGGACGACGGAACGGTCCGGCCCTCCAGCACCGGCATGTTCCAGACCCTGGCCACCGAAGCCCGGTCAATGGCCCATGAGGAAGTTGGTCCGGAGGACGGCAACAGGGTGTTTTACCGGTTGCCGGTCTGGAAAAAAATCACCATCATGCTGGGCGGGCCCGCCATGAACTTCGTGCTGGGCATCCTGTTGACGGCCGTCCTTTTGATGGGATTCGGTTCGCCCACAGCAACCACCACCATCTCCGATGTCTCCAAATGCCAGGTCGCTGCCGGCGAAACCGTGGATCCGGATTCGGCAGACTGCCAGCTGACGCCCGCTGCGGCGGCCGGCCTCCAGCCCAATGACACGGTGACCTCGTTCGACGGCTGGACCGTCACCGGCTGGGACCAGCTCACCGAAAGGATCCGCGCTTCGGCGGGCCGGGAAGTTCCCATCACCGTTGAGCGGAACGGCGCCGAAGTGGCCACCACCGTGACGCCGGTCCTGTCCGCGCGTCCCATCGTGGGCGCTGACGGCCGCCAGGCAACCGACGACGCCGGCACCCTCCGCTACCAGGACGTCGGCTTCCTTGGCATCGGTGCGCAGACCGCGCTGGTGCCCCAGCCGGCGTCGTCCGTCCTGCCCATGGCCGGGGAAAACATCCGGCAGGTGGCAGGGGTCATCCTGAACCTCCCCGCCCGCGTGGTGGGGGTGGCGAAAGCCGCCTTCAGCGAGGAACCACGCGATCCCAACGGGCCCATCTCCGTGGTGGGCGTGGGACGCGTCGCCGGCGAGGTGGCGGCCATGGAGGAGGTTCCGGCGGATGCGAGGATTGCCACCCTGATCGGGCTCCTGGCCGGCCTGAACTTTGCCTTGGGCGTTTTCAACCTGGTGCCGCTGCTGCCGCTCGACGGCGGGCACGTGGCCGGTGCGCTGTACGAAGGTGCGAGGCGCCGGCTGGCCAAGCTGTTCGGCCGGCCGGACCCGGGAGCCTTCGACATCGCCAAGCTGTTGCCCGTGACCTATGTGGTGGCCGTCCTGTTGATGGGGATGAGCGCGCTGTTGATTTACGCGGACATTGTCAAACCCGTCAACCTGTTCGGCTGACAAAGCACCATACAGCTGATTTCAGGTAATCAGTCATAAATGATTGATTCCCAATAGTAAGACGCATATGGTTGTGGCATGTTCGTGATGACCATCGACCAGCGCGGCAGTACCGGTGACCGGGACCGTGTCCCGGACTTCATTGCGGCGTTGGCGCGCCTTGGCCCCACCGGCTTTGAACGGTCCGTGGGCGACGAGGTCCAGGGGGTGGTGCCGGACGCCGCGCACGTGGTGGACATCGCCCTGTTCGCCCTCCGCACCGGGCACTGGTACGTGGGCATCGGCGTGGGAACGGTGGAGCTCGACGCCGGCGCGAGCCCCCGGGAGGGGGCCGGAACAGGATTCGTGGCGGCCCGGAAAGCCGTGGAACAGGCCAAGGCCGCCGGCTCGCAGGTGCCATTGTCAGTGGTCCCCGGGACCATGGGCAGGGAAGCAAGGAACCGGGCGGACAAGGACGGAGGTGCCGGCATGGGAACACGTGAATGCGCCAATGCTGAAGCCGTGCTGCGGCTCCTGGGCAGGATCGTCCAGGAGCGGACCGAGGCCCAGTGGCGGGTGGTGGACGCCCTGCACCGCCACGGAGCCGGCCGGCATGGCACCCAGAAGCAGGTTGCGGCGGAACTGGGAATCACCGAGCAATCCGTGAGCCGGACCGTGCTGAGGTCCGGCTGGCAGGAGGAATGGGCGGCCAGGCCGGCCGCGGAAATGCTGTTGGACTTCGCCCGCCTGCGGGTTGGCGGGAATCCTGCCGGAACCGGCGCGTCAGGGGAGGGGATCTGATGGATGCCTTCTGGGTTGTCAGCGCGCTGGCCGTTGCCGGTTTCGCCGGCTGGCCGGTCACGGCGCTGGTCTTCAGGGTGGCCAGGACCATCGACGAAAGGGCGGATGCGGCCAAGGCTGCGGAGGATTCCCGGCGGAAAGCCGAGGACCCTGCCGCTGACGTCACCGTGGACCCGGTGCGGCCGGCGCGCCCTGCCCCGGACCGGGGTTCCCAGAACGTGGACGGTGAACTGACCGCCCCGCGGGACCAGCCGGCATCGTCCGCTCCCGGTCCGCAGGGGAGCGGCCAGCGCATCCTGCGCGGCGGGGCGATCATTGGTGTGCTGGAGCGGCTCGGTGTGTGCCTGGCGATCCTCACCGGCCAGCCGGTGGCCATCGCCTACATCGTGGCCATCAAGGGCCTGGGCCGGTTCGCCGAGCTGAAGGAAACTCCTGTCGCGGCGGAGCGGTTCATCATCGGAACCCTGACCTCGATGCTCTGGGCCGCCGGAACCGGCGCCGTGGTCAAGGTCCTCTTCCTCTCCTGAACGGCCCACAAGCCTGGCGGGCGGATGTGCGGGCCGGAGTGGAGATAGGGTATCGGTATGACAGTTTTTGCCGTTGAGTACGTGTACACCGCCAACTCCACCGAAGACCGGAACCAGGCCCGGCCGGCCCACCGGGAATGGACCGCAGGCCTCGCGGACGACGGCGCCATCCTGGCCAGTGGCCCCTACGGTGACGGCGCAGGCGCGCTGCTCATTTTCAAGGCAGCCGATGAGGCAGCGCTGAATTCGATCCTCAAGCAGGATCCTTTCGCCGCCGCCGGCGTGATTGCCGGCACCCGGATCACCGAATGGTCACCCGTGACCGGCCAGCTGGCCGGACACAGCGCGTAGCCCCTCTCCACCCCTCAAACTCAAGGAGCCTCTCGTGACCTCGGTCAGCCTGGGAATGCCGTCAGCACCGCCGCCCGTCCTTGCCCCCCGCCGCAAGACGCGCCAGATCAAGGTCGGCTCTGTCGGGGTGGGCTCGGACTCGCCCATCAGCGTGCAGTCGATGACCACCACCCCCACCACCGACATCAACGCCACGCTGCAGCAGATTGCTGAACTGACGGCGTCCGGCTGCGACATTGTGCGCGTGGCCTGCCCGTCCGCGGACGATGCCGAGGCGCTGCCCATCATCGCGCGGAAGTCGCAGATCCCGGTCATCGCGGACATCCACTTCCAGCCCAAGTACGTGTTCGCCGCCATCGAGGCCGGTTGCGCGGCAGTCCGCGTGAACCCGGGCAACATCCGCAAGTTCGATGACCAGGTCAAGGAAATCGCCCGCGCCGCGAAGGACCACGGCACCTCCATCCGCATCGGCGTCAACGCCGGATCGCTGGAACCGGGAATCCTGAAGAAGTACGGCAAAGCCACCCCCGAAGCCCTGGTGGAATCCGCCGTCTGGGAAGCCTCGCTGTTCGAGGAACACGGCTTCCACGACTTCAAGATTTCCGTGAAGCACAATGATCCCGTGATCATGGTGGCCGCCTACGAGATGCTGGCCGAGCAGGGTGACTGGCCGCTGCACCTCGGCGTCACCGAGGCGGGCCCCGCCTTCCAGGGCACCATCAAGTCAGCCACCGCGTTCGGCGCCCTGCTCTCGCGCGGCATCGGCGACACCATCCGGGTTTCCCTCTCCGCCCCGCCGGTGGAGGAAATCAAGGTGGGAAACCAGATCCTGCAATCGCTGAACCTGCGCCCCCGCAAGCTCGAGATTGTTTCCTGCCCCTCCTGCGGGCGCGCGCAGGTGGATGTCTACACGCTCGCTGAGCAGGTCACCGCCGGCCTGGAGGGCATGGAGATCCCGCTGCGGGTGGCCGTCATGGGCTGCGTTGTCAACGGTCCCGGCGAGGCCCGCGAGGCGGATCTTGGTGTGGCCTCAGGCAACGGCAAGGGCCAGATCTTTGTGAAGGGCGAAGTCATCAAGACTGTGCCCGAGAGCGAAATTGTTGAGACACTGATCGAAGAGGCCATGCGTATCGCGGAAGAGATGGGGGAGGCCGATGGCGAAGATGCTGTCAAGGGTAGCCCCGTGGTTAGCGTCTCGTAAGGACGCCCCGGACCCGCCGGGTATTTCGGTCCGGACGCTGGACAGCCAGGACACGGCTGCCCTTCGCCGCCTCGCGGAGCAGGACCCCGTCACCAACGTGTTTATCCTGGCGCACCTGAAAACGACGGGGACGGCCGCGCCCACCACCGGCGGCGCCGGGATCATTGGAGTCCTCGACGACGGCATCTTGGTGGGTGCCTGCTGGGCCGGGGCCAACCTGGTCCCGGTCCAGCTGGATCCTGCCCTGGCCGGCCCCGTGGCTGAGGTGGCCAGCACCTCAGGGCGCCGCTACGCCTCGGCCTTCGGTCCGGCGCCGGCCGTGCTGGCCCTCCACGCCGAACTGGTCCAGCGCGGCCACCGCGCCCACGAGGTCCGGGACGAGCAACCGCTGATGACCATTGCCGGTCCGCCGCAGGTGGAACCCAATCCGGGCCTGCAGCGGGGCAACCTGGCCGACTTTGACCGGATCCTGCCCGCATGCGCCGCCATGTTTGAAGAGGAAGTAGGCTACTCGCCGTTCCTTGGCGGCAGGGAGTTCTACAGCCGCCGGGTGGAGGGCCTCATCCGGCAGGGACACTCGCTGGCACACCTCAACTACGCCGGGGACGTGGTGTTCAAGGCCGAACTCGGCGCTGTCACCCAGGACGCCACCCAGGTGCAGGGCGTCTGGATGAACCCGGACTACCGCGGCCGCGGCCTGAGTGCCGGCTATATGGCCGCCGTGGTGGAACACGCACGTGCCTTCGCGCCTGTAACCAGCCTGTACGTCAACGGGTTCAACGCCCGTGCCCGGTCAACCTATGAACGTGTCGGCTTCCGGCAGGTGGGAACTTTCGCTACAGTGCTTTTCTAGTGGGCCATCGGGTCCTGCTTTAAATCCATTGGGGGAAATGATGAAGTTCACGGCACCGCTGACACTCGGGGCGACAGCCCTGCTCGCACTTGTTGTATCCGGATGTTCAAGCCCTGCAGCTGCTCCGGCAGACGGCGCTTCGGCGTCCGGCGGCCCGGCTTCAGGCGGCTCATCCGCAGCGGCCGCCAGCGACCCGGCCAAGACCGAAGAGGCCAAGGAATACACGGCGGCTGACCTGGCTGGCATCCTCGAACAGCTTGAGGACACGGCCGGCAACAAACTTCAGATCCTGCCCGTCACTGACGTCGAAACCACCCTGGCCCAGACCAAGGAACTGATTTCCTCCATCGAGGTGGAGCCGGCAGAGTGCAAGCAGCTGGCCGCCGGCGGGACGGTGCCGGACGCCGAAGGCCTCGCCTTGGCCGCAGGCCAGAGCACCGACGCGGCCACCGGCGGCGTGGTTGCGCTGTCCCTGGTTTCCGGCCAGGACCAGGCCTTCCTGGAGAAGGCCATGTCCCAGGGCGCCGACCTGAAGAACTGTGCTGAAATGACCATGACGGTGCAGGGAACCGCGGTCGCGGTGAAAATCGAGGTCCTCGACGGCGTTGGCACCTCGCCGGACACGGTGGCCTACCGCACGGACACCACGGTTCCGGGTGGCACCGTGCAGTCCGTGGTGACCGCGATGGTGGCCAAGAACGGTGTCCTGGTGTCGTCTGTGGCCACCGGCGGAGCCACCGAAGCTGATGCCGCGGAACGGGCCGGCGCGCTGCTCGACTCCGCCGCCGCGCTGATCAAGTAACGCCGGCGCCATCACTTAGGGCCGGCGCCATCCGGTAAGCCGGCCGCGGGACCCAGGTCACCGGTCAGGTACCGCTGGACGTTCGGGGCTATCAGGCGGACCACCTCCGCCGGTGCCGCGGACGCCAGCGGTTCCAGCCGGATAACGTAGCGCACCATCATCAGGCCAACCATCTGCGTTGCCACCAGGTCCCCGCGGAGTGCCACTTCCGCGGGTGTCCCGGGCAGGCCGGTCACCACACGGCGGATGATCCTGCGGCTGACCAGGTCGCGCAGCAGCGCGGTCCTTGCCGTGGATCCCAGGGTCCCGCGGATGAACGCCACCAGGCTCGGCTGGGCAGGGCTTTCCCATAGCCGCAGCACTGCCTGGACAATCAGCTCCGCACGGTGCTCCGGGTCGGAGCCGGACACCCCGGCCAGTACCAGTTCGGGATCGGCCGGCAATTCGACGCTGAGCGTAAAAAGTTCTTCCTTGCTCTCGAAGAAATGATGGACCATGGCGGGATCAACCCCGGCCAGCCTGGCCACCTGACGCAGGCTGGTCCCCTCGAACCCGTGTTCTGCGAACAACCGCCGGGCGGCATCGAGGATGTGGGCGCGGGAAGCCCCGGCGCCGCCACGGCGGCCGCGCCGGGTGCCGCCGGTACCGCCGGCGGATGGACTCACGCGCTGCGCCGGCGCAGCGTCATCGCGGCCAGCACCAGGACGCCCAGCACGATGGCCGCCATAATGCCCGCATCCTGCCAGAGCCGTTCCGTCGCTGCCTCATTTCCGGCGATCTCCTGCAGCGCGTCCACGGAAAACGTCAGCGGCAGCACATTGGAGATTGCCTCCAGCACCTCGTTCATCCGGTCCCTGGCCACAAAAAGCCCGCACAGCAGGATCTGTGGAACCACCACCACCGGCATGAACTGCACCGCTTGGAACTCGGTCCGGGCAAACGCCGAACACAACAGCCCCAGCGCCACCCCCAGGACGGCGTTGAGCACGGCGATCAGCACCACATAGCCGGGGGAGCCCTTGATCGCCAGGCCAAAGATCCAATACGCCACGGCCGTGGCCACCAGCGACTGCAGGGCAGCCATGATGGAGAACGCCAGGCCGTAGCCGAACAGCAGGTCCGCCTTGTGGACCGGCGTGGTGAGCAGCCGCTCCAGCGTCCCGGTGGTCCGTTCCCGGAGCATCGTGATGGAGGTGACCAGGAACATCACCACAAACGGGAAGATCACCAGCATCATCAGGCCAACCCTGTCGAAGGTCCGTGGCTGGCCGGGCAGGAGCGTCTCGTTTTCATACAGGAAGTAGACGGCGGTCAGCAGCAGCGCGGGAACCACCAGGATCAGGCCCACGCTGCGGTGGTCGTGGCGCAGTTGCTCCAGGACCCGCCGGGCGGTGGCCATCAGCATTGCAGCATCCATCACAGCACCTTCCCGTCCAGGGCGTCGACCCTCTGCTCCGATTCGCGGATGATGGCCAGGAATGCTTTCTCCAGGTCCTGGCTGCGGCCACGCAGGCTCAATTCGGCCGGCGTCAGCCGGGCCAGCAGTTCCCCTTCGCGCAGCAGCAGCAGTGTCCCGCAGTGGCTGGCCTCCTCCATCACGTGGCTAGATACCAGCAAGGTGGTGCCGGAATCGGCCATGGCCCGGAAGCGTTCCCAAAGTTCGGCACGCAGCACCGGGTCCAGGCCCACCGTGGGTTCGTCCAGGACCAGGAGCCGGGGGTGCGCCACCAGCGCGCAGGCCAGCGACACCCGGCTGAGCTGCCCGCCTGAGAGATCGGCCGCCTTGCGCCTGGCCAACTGGTCGAGTCCGACGGCGGCAATCGCCTCCGCGACATCGGCTTTCTTCTTTTTGTGCATGGCGCCGAAATAGCGGACGTTCGCCTCAACGCTCAGGTCCGGGTAGATGCTGGCTGACTGGGTCACGTAACCCACCCGGTGCCGCAGGGCTGGGTCACCTGCAGCCAGCCCAAGGACCTGCACCGTTCCGGCGGAGACCACCTGAACGCCAACGATGGCCCGCATCAGGGTGGTTTTGCCGCTACCTGAGGGACCCAGCAGGCCGGTGATGCGGCCCGAGGGGATCTCGAAATCCAGGCCGCGCAGCACGGGGATTTTCCCCCGGATTACCTGCAGGCCTCGGGCCGAGACCGCCACGCCGGCCGTCCCGATGCCGTTTCCGGCTGCTGCCGAATGAGTCATGTCCGCCTCCATGCGGGGGAGCAGGCTGCCAGGTACCACCGCACCTAATTCATCACCTGATGAATTAAAGTTAAGCCCGCGAAAGGTCCGGGTCAATGGGTCGGTAGCCAAGAGGAAACTTGTGAATGTGGGCGGCATCACATAGGTTCGACCTAGCTGCGCTGGAGTGGCGTGGGCGGTCTCAGCGGTCCACGCCGGAACAACGGCGGTCACGGCGTTGAGCCACGCCCGGATGCGATGACCAGCCTTTTGGGGGCCAGGGGCTTTGCAGTACCGGGCGTGGCTCTACTGAGGCGGGCAGGTCGCCGCCGGGATAGGGTGCGCGGAACCGGTAGATTGGTTCCCAGACAAAACATGCCCGGCTTTGCTGATCCAGCACCTCCCCAGAAACGGATACCACCCGTGGTCCAAAGAATGTCCCAGCTTTTCCTGCGCACCCTGCGTGAAGATCCCGTCGATGCCGAGGTGGCCAGCCACAAGCTCCTGGTCCGCGCCGGCTACATCCGGCGGGCAGCGCCCGGCATCTACACCTGGCTGCCGCTGGGCCTGAGCGTGCTGCGCAAGGTCGAGGAAATCATCCGGCAGGAAATGTCGGCCATCGGCGCGCAGGAAGTGCATTTCCCCGCGCTGCTGCCCCGCGAGCCCTACGAGGCCACCAACCGCTGGACCGAGTACGGCGAGGGCCTGTTCCGGCTCCAGGACCGCAAGGGTGCGGACTACCTGCTGGCCCCCACGCACGAGGAAATGTTCACGCTGCTGGTCAAGGATCTGTACTCCTCGTACAAGGACCTGCCCCTGAGCCTCTACCAGATCCAGAACAAGTACCGCGATGAAGCCCGTCCCCGGGCAGGGTTGCTGCGCGGCCGCGAGTTCATCATGAAGGATTCGTACTCCTTCGACGTGGACGACGCCGGCCTGGACGCCAGCTACGCTGCCCACCGCGGTGCATACCTGAAGATCTTCGCGCGCCTCGGCCTTGAAGTCCTTCCCGTCTCCGCCACCGCCGGTGCCATGGGCGGATCCCGGAGCGAAGAGTTCCTGTTCCCCACCGAGATCGGCGAAGACACGTTTGTGCGCTCCGCAGGCGGATACGCCGCGAACGTCGAAGCCGTGACCACCGTGGTGCCCGCGGACATCGACTTCAGCGCCGCGCCCGCCGCCGAGGTCCTCGATACGCCGGACACGCCCACCATCGAGACCCTGGTCAACGCCGCCAACCAGCTCGCTCCGCGCAGCGAGGCCGACGGCGGTCCCTGGACTGCCGCGGACACGCTGAAGAACGTGGTCATCGCCGTGACGCTGCCCACCGGTGAGCGGCAGCTTGTGGCCATTGGCCTGCCCGGCGACCGGAACGTTGACCTAAAGCGCGTTGAGGCCAATATCGGCTCGTACCTGCCCATCAGCGGCGAAATCGGCCTGGAAGCCGCCAACGATGTGGACCTCAAGAAGAACCCGCTGATCGTCAAGGGCTACCTTGGCCCCGGCATGAGCCTCGACGCTGCCCTGCTGGGCGCCGAAGGCACTGCCGGGATGCTGTACCTCGTGGATCCCCGGGTTGTCAGTGGCTCCGCCTGGATCACCGGCGCCAACGAAGCCGGCAAGCACGTCTTTGGCCTGGTGGCCGGCCGGGACTTCGGCTGGGACGGCGCCATCGAGTGCACCGACGTCCGCGCCGGCGATCCTGCCCCTGACGGCTCCGGCCCCCTGGAGACCGCCCGCGGCATCGAGATGGGCCACATCTTCCAGCTCGGCCGGAAGTACGCCGAAGCCCTGGAACTGAAGGTCCTGGACCAGAACGGCAAGCAGGTCACCGTCACAATGGGCTCCTACGGCGTGGGTGTCACCCGGGCCGTGGCGGCACTGGCCGAAGCCAACCACGACGACCGGGGCCTCGTGTGGCCCCGCGCGGTGGCACCGGCGGACGTCCACGTGGTCGCCGTCGGCCGCGGTGAGGAAATCTTCGCCACCGCCGGCCAGCTGGCACAGGACCTGGAAGCTGCCGGACTGGACGTCATTTACGATGACCGGCCCAAGGTTTCCCCCGGGGTGAAGTTCGGCGACGCCGAACTCCTGGGTGTGCCCACCATCCTCGCCGTGGGCCGCGGCCTGGCGGACGGCGTGGTGGAGATCAAGGACCGCCGCAGCGGCGACGCGGAAAACGTGGCGGTAGAGAAGGCCGTGGACTACGTCGTCGCAGCCGTCCGCGGCAACTGACCCGGGTCCGCGGTGGGTCTTGAATCCCTGGAGCTGACAACGCTCCTGTTGTTGGTGCTGGCCGGATTCGCGGCCGGCTGGGTGGATGCGGTGGTGGGCGGCGGCGGCCTGATCCAGCTGCCGGCCCTGCTGCTGGTCCCGGGCATCACGCCCGTGCAGGCGCTGGCCACCAACAAGTTGGGGTCCATTTTCGGAACGGCCACCAGCGCCACCACCTATTACCGCCGGGTGCGGCCGGATCTCCGGACGGCCCTGCCCATGGCGGCGATCGCGTTGGCGGGCAGCTTCGGCGGTGCCATCCTGGCGGCCACCCTGCCCGCCGGGGTGTTCAAGCCCATCATCATCACGGCGCTGGTGGCTGTGGCCCTGTTCACGGCGTTGAAGCCGGACATCGGCGGGATCACGGCGCTGCGCCATGACGGGCACAAGCATTATGTGGTGGCGTGCCTGATCGGTGCCGTCATCGGTTTTTATGACGGCCTGATCGGGCCCGGCACGGGGTCCTTCCTGGTGATCGCGTTGGTCTCCGCCATGGGCTACGCATTCCTCGAGGCCAGCGCCAAGGCCAAAATCGTCAACATGGCCACCAATGCCGGCGCCCTGCTGTTTTTTATGCCGCACGGATCCATCCTCTGGGGCCTTGGCCTCCTGCTCGGCGCGGCGAACATGGCCGGCGGGTACCTGGGCGCCAGGACCGCCGTCAGCAAGGGCAGCAGATTTGTCCGGGTGGTGTTCCTGGTGGTGGTGGCTGCCCTCATCATCAAACTCGGCCTGGACGTGTGGCAGGAAAACTTCGCCTGACGCCTGCCTGGCGGCCTGCCGCCGGGCGTAGCATGCTGGTATGTCATACGGCGACGACGGGTATGCCCCGGCCCTGGACGCGGCAGCCCGCCATGCGGCTGCCTGGCTGCAGAGCCTTCCTGACCGGCCCGTAGGTCCCAGCGCCACCGCCCACGACCTCGCAACAGCTTTCGGCGGACCAATACCAGCCCGGGGGATGCCCGCCGGTGATGTGGTGGACCTCCTGGCCCGGACCGCCGAACCGGGATTGATGGCCATCCCCTCGGGCAGGTTCTTTGGTTGGGTCATGGGCGGCACCCTTCCCGCCGCCCTGGCCTCTGACTGGCTGGTCAGCGCCTGGGACCAGAACGCCGGGCTCCGCTACGCCACGCCCGCCATGGCGGCCATTGAAGAGAGCGCCGGGGCGTGGATCCTGGAACTGCTGGGCCTCCCGGCCGGTGCCGACGTCGGATTCGCCACGGGGGCCACCATGGCCAACTTCACCGGGATGGCCGCCGCAAGGTGGCGGCTCCTGGCCGATGCCGGGTGGGACGTGGACCGCGACGGGCTGACGGGGGCGCCCAAAGTGCGGTGTTTCGTGGGCAGGGAACGGCATGACACCGTGGACCTGGGCCTGCGCTACCTGGGGCTGGGCCGGCCTGACGTGGTGGCTGCCGACGCGCAGGGCCGGTTGGAACCGGCGGCCCTTGAGGCGGCCCTGGCCGCGGGGTCCGGCCCGGCGTTGGTGTGCCTGCAGGCGGGAAACCTGCACTCGGGCGCCTTCGACCCCTTCCCCGAGGCCATCAGCGTGGCCCGCAGGCACGGCGCGTGGGTCCACGTGGACGGGGCCTTTGGCCTGTGGGCGGCGGCAGCGCCGGGGCTCCGGCACCTGACCCGCGGCTACGAGGACGCCGATTCGTGGGGAACCGACGCGCATAAGACCCTCAACGTGCCCTACGACTGCGGGATTGCCATTGTCCGGGACGCCTCGGCGCTCCGCTCAGCCATGGGCCTGCACGCCAGCTACCTGATCCACGACGCCGAAGGCCCCGGCGATCCGTTCGAAAAGGTCCCGGAACTTTCACGCCGCGCCCGCGGTGTACCCGTGTGGGCCGCGCTGAAGAGCCTGGGCAGGGACGGCGTGGCCGCCCAGATCGAGGGGCTCGCGACGGCGGCCGCGGATATCGCGGCAGGGCTGGCCGGTGTGGACGGCGTGGAAGTCCTGAACGACGTCGGCTATACCCAGGTGTGCCTCGCGTTCGGCGACGATGCCACCACAAGGGCCGTGACCGCCCGCATCATCAGCGACGGCAGGGTGTGGATGTCGGGCTCGCGGTGGCGGGACCGGGACATCCTGAGGGTATCGGTGAGCAACTGGCACACCGCTGCGGCGGAAGTGGACATCGCAGTTGAAGCCGTCCGCTCAGCCTTGGACGCGGTGCGGTCCGGCTGACGTTCCAGGGGCGCCCGTCCGCTCAGCCCGCCGCGGCCCCCGGCTCGGGGAGGTCCCGGGCCGGCGGCAGGCCCGGAAGGGTCCGGCCGGCCAAGGTGCTGGCGACCCACAGTGAACGCAAGAGGTCGCCCTGGTGTCCGGCTTTCCCGGCATACCACAGGGCATTGTCCACTTCCCGGGCCACCGCCCACTGCCGGGCGACGTCCGGGTCCAGCCCGGCAGCGAGGCTGAAATCAGCGCAGCGTTGCCGCAGCCCTGCAGCCTGCTGGGCTGCCGGCAGGTCAAAAAGGCGGTTCCAAAGCAGCGGCGCCACCGCAAACTCCGGCTCCCCGATCATGGGCTGCGGGTCGATGGCGGCGTAGCCGGCAGCAGCGGACGGATGACCCGCGGGCGGGCAGGAGCTTCCGGCCAGGACGTTCAGGAAATGCAGGTCCGTGTGTACCAGGACGTCGGTGGCGGTCCGCCGCCCCACTGCACCGCGGGTCTGGCACACCTCCAGTGCAGCTTCGAGGAGCCAGCGCGGGAAGGGCCGGCCCAGTTGCTCCCAGTCGGCCGGCAGGTCATCGCTCCACTGCTCCGCACGGGCCGCGATGTGTTCGAGTTGATGCCACTCCGGCCGGTCGTCCGGCCGGATGCCAAGCCGGGGAACCAGCCCGCCCCAGACCTCCACGGCGTGGTCCATGGGCGCGGTGTACAGCGACCGGCCGGCCTCGAGCCGGTCCAGCAGCATGGCGCAGGTGCCGGCGTCCGCTTCGAGGAGTGCCACGGCGCCGTTGCCGTCCCACAGCTTCAGCGCGAGCCGTTCCACCTTGGCTTCATCATGCGGGAAGGCGATCTTCAGGGCCGCCCGGGATCCGTCTGCGCGGAGCACCGGGATCACAATGCCGCCGTGCCCATTCCATGGCAGGGTGCCCGGGGCAAGGTCCGGGGTCAGCTGCCAGTGGTCCAGCCGGCCGTCAATGAGGTCCGGCAAGGATGCCAGCCAGGCCCGGCCCGCGCTGCTCCGGCCATAGCGGGCAGCGAGGTCCGGCGGGATGGGTATTGCCACGGGCGGGGTCATGGCTTCCAGCCTAGGCGCGCAGCGGCGCGGTGCGGCGAAAGGGCGCGGTTCCTGGGTCCCGGTGACCTGTCCCGGGCTGCTTGGCCGGGACTTCTTGGACCCGGCTTGTTGGTCCCGGTGACCTGTCCCGGGCTACTTGGCTGGCGTTGCTTGTCCCCGGTTCCTGGGTCCCGGTGACCTGTCCCGGGCTACTTGTCCCCGGGCTGGCTTTCGGCGGGACCGGCGGGCAGCAGGGATTCGTCCAGCACCAGGCCCGGCACCGGGCCGGGGTCGGCGCCCCAGTCCACGGTACGGCGGGCGGCGGCCTCCAACCCGGCAAGGGCCCAGGCCCGGTCCGGGGAGTCGGCCAGCGACACCACGTCGCCGTAGGCCGGCAGGATGTCCGCTTCAAGCCGGCCAAGTGCGTCGGCGGGCGCGGCCAGGAACGCCGCGTCCAAGTTGTACCCGGGGTCCGGTGCTGCCGGGCGGCCGCAGTCCGCAAGGCTACGGGCCCGGGCGCCGGCAGCCTGTTCGCGGTGCAGGGCCAGGAACTTCGACGCCGGCCCCACGGCACCAGGGGGAAGCCGGGTCAATGCCGCCTGGTAGCCGTAGACGGCCTGCTCTTCAAGCCTGGCCATGCGGGCCAGCGCCGCACCTGCGTCCGGGACGCCGGATGTCATGGCGGGGCAGGGGAGATCCTGCGCAGTGGGGGAGTCCGGCGTAGGGGAGGGGCCGGTGCCGCCGGAACCCCGCCCGTCCGGGTCCAGCGGATCGGCGGAGTCCAGGGGGCCAGCAGAGCCGGTGCTGCCGGAACCCCGCCCGTCCGGGTTCCGTGTTCCGGCAGGCCCGGTTCCAGCAGACGCTGCTCCGGCAGGCTCCGAGGCCGTGGGGCCGGGTTCGGCAGCTGCGGGATCGCCGACCGCGGCGGCAAGCTTTTCAGCTGCCAGCAGTTGGGCGATGCCGGCGCCTGCCAGGAGCCGCGCCATGCCGCCGTCCACTTTCCCTGCGTCGCGCAGCCTGGTCCGTCCGCTTCCGGCCAGATCTGCGGCCAGCTCCGCCGCCGTCACCTCAGGTACGGTACGGGAACCGGAAGGTGCCGGAGCCGGGACGGCGGGCGTCCCGGCAGCAGGGCCCGAAGCTGCAGCGGCAGTGCCGTGCGCCGGGAAAACCTCGCCGGGGGCCAGCAACGCCCGGGCGTGGAGGGTCAGCAAGGTCACAACCTCCGCCGCGGCAGCGGCAGCACCGCTGTCGGGCGTCCTCGAAGCGGCCAGCTGCTGCCCGTCGGCGCGCAGCGTCAGTGCCTCGGCGAGGGCTGACGCGCGGGAAATTTCGGTGGGCGTGGGTTCGTCCGGGGGCTGTTGTTCCGCGGGAATCAGCGAAAATCCGAGGGCCAATACCAGCAGCGCAGCGAAGCCCAGCACCGCATACCGGAAGTACGGCGGCCGCCGCCGGTCCTGCTGATTATCCCCATCCACAACAGACCATGGTGCCACGGCGGGGGCGGAACTCCATGCACCACGGTGCCGGTAAAATAGCTACGCTAGTACACACAACATCATCTAAAGGGAGGCGGCCGGCATCGTGAGCAATGCAGAAGTCACGGCTTCAACAGACCACACCGGAACGGGTGGGGCCGAGTCCGCACCGGAACACAACCCCGAAGCAGCCCGGCTCCGCGCGCTCCTGGAACCAGCCGTGCTGGCCAACCGGCTTTACCTCGAGGACGTCGCCATCATCGCCGGCTCCCACCGCGTGGTCCACGTGGTGGTTGACCTGCCGCAGGAGGAAACCGGCGGCGTCAACCTTGACGTCATCGCCGACATCTCCCGGGTCCTTTCGGACCTGCTGGACAACGATCCCGCAGACGACGGCCGTCCGTACGACCTCGAGGTGTCCTCACCCGGCGTCGGACGCCCCCTGACCGAAGCGCGCCACTGGCACCGCGCCAAGGGCCGCATGGTCAAGGTGAATGTGGTCCAGGGCGACAACGTCACAGGCCGCATCCACGCCGTCGACGACTCCGGCGTGACCCTGATCCCCGAGATCGCCGTCAAGAAGGGCATGAAGCCCAAGCAGGGCGAGCCCGTCAAACTTCCTTTCGACAGGATCCGCAACGGAAAAGTCGAGATCGAATTCAGCCACTTCCCCGAAGATGGTCTGGAACCGCAACACAATGGACCTTCTGAGGAGGCCTGATGGATATTGACATGAGCGCACTGAGACTTCTGGAGCGTGAGCGTGAAATCCCGCTGGACCTCCTGATCCCTGCCATCGAGCAGGCCCTCCTGGTGGCGTACCACAAGTCGCCGGGCGCCTTTGAGCGCGCCCGCGCCGAGCTGGACCGCAAGAGCGGCCACGTGACCATCTGGGCTGTGGAAATCGACGACGACGGCGCACCCGTTGGCGAGTTCGAGGACACCCCCGCCGGCTTTGGCCGCATCGCCGCCAGCACAGCCCGCCAGATCATCCTGCAGCGCCTGCGCGACGTTGAGGACGACAACGTCCTGGGCGAATTCAAGGGCCGTGAAGGCGAACTGATTGCTGGCACCATCCAGCAGGGCAACAACCCGCACATGATCCAGGTTAACCTGGGCGCCGTGGAGGCGCTGCTGCCGCCGCCCGAGCAGGTGCCGGGCGAGAAATACCTGCACGGCAACCGGCTCCGCGCCCTGGTCATCGACGTACACCGCGGCACCAAGGGCCCGTCCGTGACCCTTTCCCGCTCCCACCCGGGCCTGGTCCGGAAACTGTTCGAACTGGAAGTTCCCGAAATCGCCGACCACTCGGTGGAGATCGTGGCACTGGCCCGCGAAGCCGGACACCGGACCAAGATCGCTGTCAAGGCCAACATGCCCGGCATCAACGCCAAGGGTGCCTGCATCGGCGAAATGGGCTCCCGCGTCCGCGCCGTGATGACCGAACTCAACGACGAAAAAATCGACATTGTCGACTTCAGCGAGACCCCGGCCACCTTCATCGCCAGCGCGCTCTCCCCGTCCCGCGTGAACTCGGTCACCATTACCGACGAAGCGACCCGGTCCGCCCGCGTGGTGGTGCCCGACTACCAGCTCTCGCTGGCCATCGGCAAGGAAGGCCAGAACGCCCGCCTGGCAGCAAAGCTGACCGGCTGGCGAATCGACATCGTTTCGGACGCCGCGCCCGCCCGCGAAAGCTGATCCCGTCGGCGGGGTGCCAGCCACGCCGTGGCAGGCACCCCGGTTCGGGCAGAACGGCCCTGAGGGGCTAGAATAGACAAGACCGCGCCTTACGGCCGGTAGCCGTGCGCCCCGGGCGTGCCCTTCCGCCAATGCGGACGGGACCAGCCCAGGGCCAGCAGATATGAACGTCAGGACGATGACCGTGGCAGAAGTGCTTTCCACTGGAAATCAACCTGAACGTACCTGCATCGGTTGCCGGAAGAAGGGCCAGCGGTCTGAGTTACTCCGGGTCGTCGCCGGTGGCAGTGGTTCACCCACTGTCCTGGTGGATGAACGACGCCGGATGGCTGGCCGGGGTGCATGGCTGCACCCCAGCGAATCGTGCCTTGCTCTGGCGATCAAACGGAGAGCGTTCGGCCGTGCCCTTCCGGGCACAACCGGACACGCCGCCGTCGAACGCCGGATCGCGCAAGGCACGGCCGTTGCAGGCGCCATGCCGCCTGCAACACCAACCGTCCAACCTGAAAGCGGGTCAGAAAACTGATGGAAACCCGATGAGTTCCCAGCGATGAGTGCGTAACGATGACAACTTTGTTGCGCTCTGCAATGGGCCCTTCAGCAGCATTTGCGGCTTGGGCCCGCAGTAAGAAGTAGACGGTTCGTGCCTGGCTCGGTGCGGACCGAGACAGGAGAAATGTGGCCAAGGTCCGCGTACATGAGCTCGCTAAAGAGCTCGGTATTACTTCCAAAGATGCAGTAACCAAACTGCAGGAACTGGGCGAATTCGTTCGCTCCGCCTCGTCAACAATCGAGGCCCCGGTGGTGCGCAAGCTGCGCAACGCCTACCCCGACGCTGCTAAGACGGCGGCACCGGCGGCTGCTGCGCCCAAGGCGCCTGCCCCGGCGGCAGAATCACGCCCCTCAACTCCGGCCCCCGGCCCGGCAGCGCCCAAGGCTCCTGCTGCGCAGGCCCCGGCCCCCGCAGCTGCTCCGGCAGCACCGGCGCAGGCCGCCCCGGCAGCACCCGCTGCCCAGGCTCCCGCTGCTCCGGCCGCGGCTGCCCCGTCAACCGGCGCCAAGCCGGGCGCACGGCCGGCCCCCAAGGCCGAAACTCCGGCCCCCGCTGCCCGCCAGGGCGGCTCCGGCCAGGGCTCATCAGCACCCCGTCCCGGCGGTCCCCGCCCGGGCAACAACCCGTTTGCCACCTCGCAGGGCATGCCCCGCGGCCGTGGCGGCGACGGTGACCGCGCACCGCGGCCCGGCAACAACCCCTTCGCCCCGTCGCAGGGCATGCCCCGCGCAGGCGGCCGTACTGACGGCGAACGTCCCGGCGGTCCGCGTCCCGCGGCCGGTGCAGGCGGACCCCGTCCCGGTGGCCCGCGTCCCGCCGCCGGCGCAGGCGGACCCCGCCCCGCAGCCGGTGCCGGTGGCCCCCGTCCGGGCGCCCCGCGTCCGGCTGGTGCAGGCGGAAACCGTCCTACCCCGGGCATGATGCCCAACCGTACCGAGCGTCCCGCACCCGCTGGTGCAGGCCGTCCCGGTGCCGGTGGCCGCGGTCCCGGACGCCCGGGTGGCGCTCCTGGCACCGGTGGTCCCGGTGCAGGTGGCGGTGCTCCGGCCGGCGGTGGCTTCGGCAAGGGTGGCCGCGGACGCGGTGGCACCCAGGGTGCCTTCGGTAAGGGCGGCGCAGGCCGTGGCAAGCAGCGCAAGTCCAAGCGCGCCAAGCGCCAGGAACTTGAGCAGATGAGCGCCCCGTCGCTGGGTGGCGTGAGCGTACCCCGCGGCGACGGCAACACTGTGGTGCGCCTGCGCCGCGGCTCGTCCATCACGGACTTCGCCGACAAGATCGAGGCGAACCCCGCAGCACTGGTGACGGTTCTCTTCCACCTCGGCGAAATGGCTACGGCCACGCAGTCTCTGGACGAGGAAACCTTCGCGCTGCTCGGTGAGGAGCTTGGCTACAAGCTCCAGGTTGTGTCCCCGGAGGACGAGGAGCGCGAGCTGCTCTCCACCTTCGACATCGACTTCGAAGCCGAACTTGAAGCCGAAGGCGACGACGACCTCGAGGCACGTCCTCCGGTTGTCACCGTGATGGGCCACGTTGACCACGGTAAAACCCGCCTGCTGGACGCCATCCGCAAGTCGGACGTTATGGCCGGCGAGCACGGTGGCATCACCCAGCACATCGGTGCCTACCAGGTCACCCACACGCACGAGGACATCGACCGGAAGATCACCTTCATCGATACTCCGGGCCACGAGGCGTTCACCGCCATGCGTGCCCGTGGTGCGAAGGTCACCGACATCGCCATCCTGGTGGTTGCAGCGGACGACGGCGTTATGCCGCAGACCGTTGAAGCCCTCAACCACGCACAGGCAGCCAACGTGCCGATCGTGGTTGCAGTGAACAAGATCGATAAGGAAGGCGCCAACCCGGACAAGGTCCGCGGCCAGCTGACCGAATACGGCCTGGTTCCCGAGGAATACGGTGGCGACACCATGTTCGTGGAGGTCTCTGCCCGCCAGAACCTCAACATCGACGAGCTGCTCGAGGCAGTCCTGCTCACCGCAGACGCCGCCCTGGACATGCGCGCCAACCCGAACAAGGACGCCCGCGGTATCGCGATCGAAGCCAACCTGGACAAGGGCCGCGGTTCCGTGGCCACCGTCCTGGTCCAGTCCGGTTCACTGCGCGTCGGCGACACCATCGTTGCCGGCACCGCCCACGGCCGTGTACGTGCGATGTTCGACGACGACGGCAGCGCCCTGACCGAGGCCGGCCCGTCCCGCCCCGTGCAGGTGCTGGGTCTGTCCAACGTGCCGCGCGCCGGCGACACCTTCTTCGTGACCGCTGACGAGCGCACCGCCCGCCAGATCGCCGAGAAGCGTGAAGCTGCCGACCGCAACGCCGCCCTGGCCAAGCGCCGCAAGCGCATCAGCCTCGAAGACTTCGACCAGGCAGTGGCCGATGGCAAGATCGACACCCTCAACCTCATCCTCAAGGGTGACGTGTCCGGTGCCGTGGAAGCCCTCGAAGACGCCCTGCTCAAGATCGACGTCGGCGAAGGCGTGCAGCTGCGCGTCATCCACCGCGGCGTGGGTGCCATCACCCAGAACGACGTCAACCTGGCAACAGTGGACAGCGCCGTTATCATCGGCTTCAACGTCAAGCCGGCCGAGCGGGTTGCCGAACTGGCAGACCGCGAAGGCGTGGACATGCGGTTCTACTCCGTCATCTACTCCGCCATCGACGACATCGAACTGGCCCTCAAGGGCATGCTCAAGCCGGAATACGAAGAATTCCAGCTTGGCACCGCCGAGGTCCGCGAAGTGTTCCGTTCCTCCAAGTTCGGCAACATCGCAGGCTCGATCGTCCGTTCGGGCATTATCCGCCGTAACACCAAGGCCCGCATCAGCCGCGACGGCAAGATCATCGGTGAGAACCTCACCGTCGAGACGCTCAAGCGGTTCAAGGACGACGCCACCGAGGTCCGCACGGACTTCGAGTGTGGTATCGGCCTGGGCTCGTACAACGACATCAACGAAGGCGACATCATCGAAACCTTCGAGATGCGCGAGAAGCCGCGCGCCTAAGGCTCGTTGAGTCTCTGGCGGGGCCGTTGGGATTTTTCCGGCGGCCCCGCCCCTACGCTGGGCGGCTTGGGATCTTCGATCCCGCGCCGCCCAGCTTCGGCAGGCCCGATGCCACTCCCGGGCCGCCGGAAAAATCCCAACGGGAGTCCGTCGTTGACTCGCCTGGGTGCGTGGCAGAAATCCCGAAGCGTGCGACACGGCCAGCAGGCCGCCGTCGTACATCCCAAAATGTTTAGGAGGTTCTCATGGCTGATCCCGCACGGGCTGCCAAGTTGGCGCAGCGGATCAAGGTTGTTGTTGCCGAGGCCCTGGGCCGGAAGGTCAAGGATCCCCGGCTTGAGGGCATCACGGTTACCGATGCCCGCGTGACCAACGATCTGCAGCACGCCACCATCTACTACACCGTTTTTGGTGACGAAGCCGTCCAGGCTGATGCCGCCAAGGGGCTGGAGAAGGCCAAGGGGGTGCTGCGGCAGGAAGTGGGCCGCAACGTGACCGTCCGGCTGACCCCCACCCTGGAGTTTGTGGCCGACCAGATTCCCGTCAACGCCTCCAACCTCGAGGAACTGCTCCGCGAGGCCAAGAAGCGCGACGCGGAGGTGGCCGCCCTTGCTGCCACGGCCAGCCATGCCGGCGAAGCGGACCCGTACAAGTCCGACGACCCCGAGGATGAGGACATCGACGAAGACGACTTCGACGAGGAAGACACCGACCTGGCACCGGCCGGCGAACCCCAAGAAGACACGAACAAGTAGGCAGCTGCCTGCCCACGAAGGCCCGGACCGCGCTGCGGCCCGGGCCTTCGGCGTTCCTGGCCCGCTGTGGCTAGGATCAAGCTATGAGCACGCCCACGGATGACCCGCTTACGGCCGGATACCTGAAACTGGCCATTGACCTGGCCACCCGCAACGTGGCCGACGGCGGCGGACCGTTCGGCGCCGTGGTGGTCACTCCGGACGGGACCGTGCACCAGGGGGTCAACCGGGTGACCAGCGACAACGACCCCACCGCGCACGCCGAAGTGGTGGCCATCCGTGCGGCGGCAGCAGCCACCGCCAACTTCGACCTGCACGGCTCGGTTTTATACACCAGCTGCGAACCGTGCCCCCTGTGCCTGGCGGCGGCGCTCTGGGCGCGTATTTCCCGGGTCCACTTCGCCGCAGACCGGCACGGCGCGGCCGCCGCCGGCTTCGACGACGCGGTGTTTTACGACTACTTCGACGGAACCCGGCCGGAACTTCTGCCGGTCAGCCACGATGAGGTCCCGGCGGCGGACGCCCCGTTCCAGGCCTGGCTCGCGGCCCGGCACAAAACGGCTTACTGAACGGCCCTGCCTACGGCTGGTCCCTGGCCGGCAGCCGGGAAAGTCCGGCCAGCAGGTCCGCTTTGCTGCCGCACAAGGCGATCCGTACCCAGCCCTCACCGATGGACCCAAACGCGGTGCCCGGTGCCAGGGCCACGCCGGAGTCGGCGAGGAACCGGCGCACCCAGCTGCGGACGTCCCCGCCGCTGAAGTGCGAGACGTCGGCCCAAAGGTAAAACGCGCCCTGCGCCCGAAGGTAGGGGATGCCCTTCCGCGCCAGCACTGCGGACGCAGCATCACGGTTCTGCCGGTAGTGTGCGTGCGCGTGGTGCACGTAGTCCTGCGGCCCGGTCAGCGCGGCGATCGCCGCGTACTGCGACGGTGACGCCACGCAGGAGACGATCGACTCCATCACGTTGTCCATCTGCTGCTCCAGGCCGGGCGGGCAGATCAGGGCCCCGATCCGCAGCCCGGTCAGCCCATAGGTCTTGGACAAGGTCAGGGATGTAAAAACCCGTGCCCTGCCAGGCGTATTTCCATCGAACCGGGCCGGGCTGACGTGCGGGACGTCGTAGGTGAAGGCCTCGTAGCACTCGTCGGAGATGACCCACAGATCGTGCCGCCGGGCCAGGTCCATCAGGTCGCGGGTCAGGTCCGCGCTGAGCACCGCCCCCAGCGGGTTGGACGGCGAGTTCAGCACCAATACCCGGGTCCGCTCCGTGATGAGAGCCTCGATGTCGGATACCCGTGGCTGGAAGCCGTGGTCCGGATACAGCGGGTACCGCACCGGCACGGCGTTCAGCAGGCCGGCGGTCATGGCGAATGTGGGGTAGCCGGGATTGGGGATGAGGACTTCCATGCCGGGGGACAGGAGCAGGCTCATGGCGAAGTGCAGGCCCTGCTGCGCGCCGTCCACCACGTAGACCCGGTCGGCACCGATATCGATGCCCTGCTCGGCCCGGAACCTGGCGGCGAAGGCCTCGCGGAGCGCCGGGATGCCCGCGTTGGGGGTGTAGTTCGTCTCGTCGCGGTCCAGGCATGCGATCCCGGCGTCCAGGATGTGCCGGGGGAGCGGGAAGCCGGGCTCGCCGATGCTCAGCACCAGGGCATTCGGTGTCCGCCAGGCCGCCTCGGTGATCTCGCGGATCTGGTTGACGGGCACGTCTCGGACATGGGCGGCAAGCTCAGGCATGCCAGCCATCCTAGCGGCCGGGCCAGGGCACGTCCGGGAGGGCCCAGCCGCGCCGATATACTGGGAGGCGTGCTTTCTGGACTGGTAATAGTGGACAAGCCGCAGGGATGGACCAGCCACGATGTGGTTGGCCGGATGCGGCGCCTCGCAGGGACCCGGAAAGTGGGGCATGCGGGGACGCTGGACCCCATGGCCACCGGGGTGCTGGTGGTGGGCATCAACAAAGCCACCCGGCTGCTCACCTACATTGTGGGCACCTCGAAGACCTATACCGCCACCATCAGGCTGGGGCAGTCCACGGTGACGGACGACGCCGAAGGTGACGTTACGGCGTCGGCCTCCACCGTTGCGGTGGCCGAGCAGGCCATCCGCGACGGCGTTGCGGCCCTCACCGGGCTCATCCAGCAGGTGCCCAGCAGCGTCAGCGCCATCAAGGTCAACGGCGAACGCGCCTACGCAAGGGTCCGTTCCGGCGAAGACGTTAAACTCGCGGCCCGGCCGGTCACCATCCACCGGTTCGAGGTCCACAGCATCCGCCGGGACGACGCCGCGGACGTGGTGGACGTGGAAGTCACCGTGGAGTGCAGCTCCGGAACCTACATCAGGGCCCTGGCCCGGGACCTTGGCAATGGCCTGGGCGTGGGCGGCCACCTGACGGTGCTCCGCCGGACCCACGTGGGCCCCTACTCCCTGGCGCAGGCCCGCACCCTGGAACAGCTGGCGGAAGAGCTGGACGTCTTGGAAATGTCCAGCGCGGCCCGTGCCCTGATGCCCAACCGTGAACTCACCGCCGAAGAGACCACCGAGATTTCGTTTGGCCGGCGGATCGCAGCGGGCGGGACCGGCAGCGATACCGCCACCACAGACCATCCGGCAGCGGCCTTTGCCCCGGACGGCAGCCTGGTTGCGCTGCTGGCCGACGCCGGAAGCTACGCCAAGCCTGTCCTGGTTTTCGCGCCGGGCAACGGCGCCGCAGGAGAGAACTGAGCCTTGGACGCGTATTTTTTTATCATCCTGGCAGTGGGCCTGGTGTCCACGGCGATCTGCCTGATCGCCGGCATCCTGCGGAAGGCTCCCAACGACGCCACCATCCTGTCTGTCGCAGCCGTTGAAGTGGCGCTGGTGGTGTATCTCGTGGGCTCCGTGGTGCGGGTGATCGCCGGTGAACCCATCGCCGGAGAAGCCTGGGAGTTCTGGGGCTACCTTGCCACTGCCATGCTCCTGCCGCCGGCAGCCATCTACTGGGCCATCCTGGAACGGACCCGCTGGAGCAACTTTGTCCTTGCCGCCGTGGGTGTGACCGCACTGGTCATGGCCGCCCGAATGAACCAGATCTGGTACTGAAGTGGAAGAAGAGCACAACGTGAATGACCACCAGCGGCCCGCCGTCGGCAAAACCCCGGACGGCGACCACCACGGGACCCCGGCCGGCAACTCTTCGGAGGCCCCCGGGAATCCGGACGTTCCGGCCAGGAACACCCGCAACACAGGCCCGGGACGGCTTCTTATCGCCGTGTACGCGGTGTTTGCCCTCTCGGCTACGGCCCGCGCCGGCTACCAGATCCTGACAAAGTTCTCCGAGGCGCCGCTGGCCTACCTGCTGTCCGCGTTTGCCGCCGTCGTATATGTGGTGGCTACCGTGTCGCTCGCGAAAGCGGGCAGCACCTGGTTCAAGGTTTCCGTGGCGGCCGTCCTGGTGGAGCTGGTGGGCGTCCTGGTGGTGGGTGCGCTGAGCGTGTTCGACTCCGTGCAGTTCCCCCACGAAACCGTGTGGTCTCTGTTCGGCAGAGGCTACGCCTTCATCCCGCTGCTGCTCCCCATCCTTGGCCTGGCTTGGCTGTACCGGCGACGTCCCGTGCGGGCAACGGCAGCGCCGTGATTGCGGGTACCCTTGGAGAGTTCCGCGGCCGGCGTGGTGGCGGAGCCTTGGTTTTTGCACGCAGTTTAAGGCGAGGGTGATGGTGTACATCTGGAACGATCCGTCCGAGGTCCCGGCAGACTTCGGCCCATCCGTTGTCACCTTTGGTAACTTCGATGGCGTTCACCGCGGGCACCAGCAGGTGCTGTCGCAGCTGATCCGTTCGGCCCGCCGGACGCATTCCAAAGCCGTTGCGGTCACCTTCGATCCGCACCCGGCGCTGATCCATCGCCCCGAAGAGGCCCCCGAGCTGATCATGGGCCTGGCGGACAAGCTGGAAGCCCTGGGGGAGCTGGGCCTGGACGGTGTCCTGGTGGTCAAGTACTCCCTGGACCTTGCCAGCCTCACCGCCGAGGAATTTGTGGAGCAGTTCCTGGTGGACTGTCTCGGCGCCAGCCACGTGGTGATCGGCCACGACGCCCGGTTTGGCAGGGGCAACTCCGGCGACCTGGACACCATGAAGGTGCTGGGCGAAAAGTTCGGCTTCGACGTCCAGGTGATCAGCGAGTTCGGCTCCGAGGGCTACCCGCTGCATAACGACGCCGGCACGGACCGGCGCTGCTCCTCCACCTGGGTACGCGAAGCACTTCAGGAGGGCGACGTGGCGACGGCGGCCGAAGTCCTGGGCCGTGCGCACCGGATGCGCGGCGAAGTGGTCCACGGCGCCGCCCGCGGCCGGGCCTTGGGATTCCCCACCGCCAACCTTTCCCCCGATGCCACCGGGCTGGTTCCCGCGGACGGAATTTATGCGGGCTGGCTGGTGGACGCCGCCGGGAAACGCTGGCCCGCGGCCATCTCCGTAGGCTCAAACCCGACGTTCGACGGCGTCAGCCGGCAGGTTGAAGCCCACGTTATCGACAGGCCCAAAGAGGCCGCCGAGGACTTCGATCTGTACGGCCAGACAGTAGTGGTGGAATTCACCGAGCGGCTCCGCGGGATGGTGGCCTACCGTGGTCCGGAGGCCCTGGTTGAGCAGATGTGCCTCGACGTTGTCCAGGCGCGGGACATCCTCGCCCAACACTGACAGGCCCCGCCCTTCCGGGCAGGCCACCCGGCCACCGCAGGCCAGCCAGCCCGCGGTGTCAGCAAGTTGCACTGTCCGCAAGGAAAGGCACCACGTGTCCGTCGAAAAGAACACCCGCAAGCTGGACAAGGGGATTGTCAGGGACTTCAGCTCCCGGATGAGCTACGCCTCCTACCTGCAGCTGCCCACGCTGCTCAGCGCGCAGCAGCCGGTCAGCGAACCGGAGCATCACGACGAGCTGCTGTTCATCATCCAGCACCAGACCACGGAGCTGTGGCTGAAGCTGGTGCTGCATGAGCTGCGCAGCGCGGCGGCCCGGCTGCGGGCCGACGACCTCGGAGCGGCACTGAAGGGTATCGCCCGGGTCAAGCACATCCAGAAGACCCTCACGGAGCAGTGGTCCGTCCTGGCCACGCTGACTCCCACCGAGTACTCACAGTTCCGTGGCTTCCTGGGGAACTCTTCGGGCTTCCAATCCAGCCAGTACCGTGCCGTGGAATTTGTCCTGGGCAACAAAAACCGCAAGATGCTGCCCGTCTTCGAGTCCGACCCCGAGGCGCACGCCATGCTGACGGACGTCCTGGAAGCGCCCAGCATCTACGACGAGTTCCTGGCCTATTTGTCGCGGCAGGGTTTCGAGGTGCCGGCCGCGGTCCTCGAGCGCGACGTCACCAAGGCCCACGAATTCACTCCCGCGCTGGTGCCGCTGTTCAAGCACATCTACGAGCAGGCGTCGGATAACTGGGGCGCCTACGAAGCCTGCGAGGAACTGGTTGACCTGGAGGACAACTTCCAGTTGTGGCGCTTCCGGCATCTCCGGACGGTACAGCGGACCATCGGCATGAAATCGGGGACCGGCGGCTCCAGCGGGGCCGCGTTCCTGCAAAAGGCACTGGAACTGACGTTTTTCCCGGAACTATTCGCTGTCAGGACGGAGATCGGTCAATGAGCGCGGACCAAGTGGCGCCCGGCGCAGCCGCAGACCAGGCCCTGTCGCAGCGCGCGGCCCAGCTGGACGGCCAGGATCCGCTGGCCCGCTACCGCAGCCTTTTTGTAGGCACCGAAACGCCACTTTCCTACCTGGACGGCAACTCGCTGGGCCGGCCGCTGCAGCGCACCATCGGAGACATCACGGCGTTCATCAGCGACGGCTGGGGTGGCCGGCTGATCCGCGGCTGGGACGAGGACTGGCTGGAAATGCCGCAGCGCATCGGCGACCAGCTGGGCCGGGCGGTGCTCGGCGCTGCCCCGGGGCAGACCATTATCGCCGACTCCACCACAGTGGTCCTGTACAAGCTGATCCGCGCCGCCCTGGCCGCGGTGCAGGATCCTGACCGCAACGAACTGGTCCTGGACACGGAGAACTTCCCCACGGACCGGTACCTCGTCGAGGGAATCGCCCTGGAAGAGGGCCTGACGCTGCGCTGGATCGAAACGGATCCCGCGGCCGGGGTGACCGTTGACCAGGTGCGGGCCGCGACCGGGCCGCGGACCGCCGTCGTTCTCCTCAGCCAGATTGCCTACCGGTCCGGCCACCTGGCGGACCTGCCCGCCATCACCGCGGCCGTCCACGACGCCGGCGCCTTGGTGGTGTGGGACCTGTGCCACTCCGCGGGGTCGGTGGAGATCGCGCTGGACAGTGCAGACGTGGACTTTGCGGCGGGCTGCACCTACAAATACCTGAACGGCGGGCCGGGTTCGCCCGCGTTTGCCTACGTGAACCGGCGCCACCTGGCTGGGCTGAACCAGCCCATCTGGGGTTGGATGGGCCGCAAGGACGCGTTCGCGATGGCGGCCGGCTACGAACCGGCCGAGGGGATCCGCGCATTCCTGAGCGGCACCCCGGCCATTTTCGGGATGCTGGCCATGCAGGGCACGCTTGACCTCATCGAAGAGGCCGGCATGGCCGCCATCCGGGACAAGTCGGAACACCTCACCGCGTTTGCCGTGGAGATCTTCGATGCGTGGCTGGCACCCCTGGGCGCGGAGCTGGGCTCGCCGCGGAACCCGGGGGAGCGGGGCAGCCACATCACCGTGGACCATCCCGGCTTCACCAAGGCCGACGTTGCTGGCCTCTGGGACGGGGACGTCATCCCCGATTTCCGGGCGCCACATGGCATCCGGGTGGGCCTTTCGCCGCTGAGCACCAGCTTCGCCGAGGTCCTGCAGGGGATGGCAGCCATCCGGGACCGGCTCGCCGCCTAGGCCGTTTCCGGGCGGGCTGCCGGATCCTGCGCCGCCGGGAAGGCGTGTTTCGACATAATTGGGCCGCGGCCGGTAAACTGGACGATGGATCCGGCTGCAGTCCGTGGCGGCTGGTTCCTGTTGTGTATGGCCGCACCCGGTTTTCCGGTTGGCCGCCGCGGCAGACCCGGCAGTGAATTACTGACCCGGGCCCTCACGGCACATTCCCAAGGAGTTATTGTGGCACTTGACGCCGCTGTAAAGCAGTCCATCATCAAGGAATACGCAACCGGCGAAGGCGACACTGGTTCGCCCGAGGTACAGGTTGCAGTCCTGACCCAGCGGATCAAGGATCTGACTGAGCACATGAAGGAGCACAAGCACGATTACCACACCCAGCGCGGTCTGCTGGGCATGGTCGGTCGTCGCAAGCGCATGCTTGGCTACCTGAAGAAGACCGACATCGCCCGCTACCGTGCGCTCATCGAGCGTCTCGGCCTGCGCCGCTAGTCGGACTTCCGGGCGGCCCAGCCCCAGTTGGGGCCGGGCTGCCCTGTTCCACCAAAAAAACTAAACAGGAGGATCAACCGCATCAGGCATTCGCGGTCCTCGGTAGTGATCCCCGGGAACGGCAGCAACGTATGGCTGCCCCGGCCCGTGGGTCTCGATCGACGACCGGGTGCAGGGCCAGTCGACAAATGCTGGCCTGGGTTGATGCGGCTGGACTTCCGTAAAAACAGAAACGGAGGTGACTCTCTTGGAGGGTCCCGAAATCCAGTTCTCAGAAGCCGTCATTGACAATGGCCGCTTCGGCAAGCGTGTAATCCGCTTTGAAACCGGCCGCCTCGCCAAGCAGGCAGCCGGCGCAGCCATGGTGTACATCGACGAAGACACCGCACTGCTGTCCGCCACCACTGCCGGCAAGCACCCGCGCGAAGGCTTCGACTTCTTCCCGCTGACGGTGGATGTCGAAGAGCGTATGTACGCTGCCGGCCGCATCCCGGGCTCGTTCTTCCGCCGTGAAGGCCGCCCCTCCACCGAAGCCATCCTGGCCTGCCGCCTTATGGACCGCCCGCTGCGCCCCGCCTTCGTTAAGGGCCTGCGCAACGAAGTCCAGATCGTGGTGACCGTCCTGGCCATCAACCCCGACGAGCTCTACGACGTGGTGGCCATCAACGCCTCCTCCATGTCCACGCAGCTTTCGGGCCTGCCGTTCTCCGGCCCCATCGGCGGCGTCCGCGTTGCCCTGGTTGCCGACGAGCACGGTTCACAGTGGGTTGCTTTCCCCAAGCACTCCCAGCTGGAAAACTCGGTCTTCAACATGGTTGTTGCCGGCCGCGTTGCCGGCGACGACGTCGCCATCATGATGGTGGAAGCCGAAGCAACCGACAACTCCTGGAACCTCATCAAGGAACAGGGCGCCACCGCCCCCACCGAAGAGGTTGTCTCCGAGGGCCTCGAGGCTGCAAAGCCGTTCATCAAGGCACTCTGCGACGCCCAGGCGGACCTTGCCGGCCGGGCCGCCAAGCCCACCGTTGAGTTCCCCGTCTTCCTGGACTACCAGGACGATGTGTACGCCGCCGTTGAAGCCGCTGCTGCCGACAAGCTGGCCGCCGTCTTCCAGATCGCCGACAAGCAGGAGCGCGACGTCGCAACTGATTCCTTGAAGGATGAGACCATTTCGTCCCTGGCCGGCCAGTTTGAAGGCCGCGAGAAGGAACTGTCCGCAGCATTCCGCTCGGTTACCAAGCAGGTTGTGCGCCAGCGCATCCTCAAGGACCAGATCCGCATCGACGGCCGCGGCCTGACGGACATCCGCCAGCTCACCGCCGAGGTAGAGGTCCTGCCCCGCGTTCACGGTTCGGCCATCTTCGAACGCGGCGAGACCCAGATCATGGGTGTCACCACGCTGAACATGCTCAAGATGGAACAGCAGATCGATTCGCTGTCGCCCGTCACACGCAAGCGCTACATGCACAACTACAACTTCCCGCCGTACTCCACCGGTGAAACCGGCCGCGTGGGTTCGCCCAAGCGCCGCGAAATCGGCCATGGTGCCCTGGCGGAACGCGCCCTCGTGCCCGTCCTGCCGTCCCGCGAGGAATTCCCCTACGCCATCCGCCAGGTATCCGAGGCACTGAGCTCCAACGGCTCCACCTCCATGGGTTCCGTATGCGCCTCCACCCTGTCGATGCTGAACGCCGGTGTGCCCCTGAAGGCAGCCGTCGCCGGTATCGCCATGGGCCTGGTTTCCGACCAGGTTGACGGCCAGACCCGCTACGCCGCGCTGACCGACATCCTCGGCGCCGAAGATGCCTTCGGCGACATGGACTTCAAGGTTGCCGGTACTTCCGAGTTCGTCACGGCCATCCAGCTGGACACCAAGCTCGACGGCATCCCCGCTTCCGTGCTGGCAGCAGCACTGAAGCAGGCCCGCGAAGCCCGCCTGCACATCCTTGAGGTCCTCAACTCGGCCATTGACACCCCGGACGAACTCTCCGAGTTCGCACCGCGCGTCATCGCCGTGAAGATCCCCGTGGACAAGATCGGCGAGGTCATTGGGCCCAAGGGCAAGATGATCAACCAGATCCAGGAAGACACCGGCGCCGACATCTCCATCGAGGACGACGGCACGGTCTACATTGGCGCCACGAACGGGCCGTCTGCAGATGCAGCACGCTCCGCCATCAACGCCATCGCGAACCCGCAGGTTCCGGAAATCGGCGAGCGTTACCTGGGTACGGTCGTCAAGACCACCACCTTCGGTGCCTTCGTATCGCTGACCCCGGGCAAGGACGGCCTCCTGCACATCTCCGAGCTCCGCAAGCTGGCCAACGGCAAGCGCGTGGACAACGTTGATGATGTCGTCTCCGTGGGCCAGAAGGTCCAGGTTGAGATCACCAAGATTGACGACCGTGGAAAGCTTTCGCTCTCCCCGGTGGTAGCCGAGGAAGAAGGGGCAGACGACACCGAACGCGCCCACGCCACGGAGCCCGCTGAAGGCGCCGACGTCTGAGACGTTCCCTGACCGGAACACGAGCATAAAACGGCGGGGCCGGTGGATGATCCACCGGCCCCGCCGCTGTTACGATGGCAGCCAGATCCGGCTGCACCTCCTGAAAGGCCTCAATGACTGTTGTACCCCTGCCCCTCGAGCAGAACCATCCCGGTGACACCCTGGTCCATGGCTCCGAAGGCGGCTCCGAAGTCCGCCGGTCCGTGCTGCCCGGCGGTGTTCGGGTTCTGACCGAAGCGATGCCCGGCCAAAGGTCGGCGACCATCGGTTTCTGGGTAGGCGTGGGGTCACGCGATGAAGCCCCCGGACAGCACGGCTCCACGCACTTTCTTGAACACCTGTTGTTCAAGGGCACCAAGCGGCGCACCGCGCTGGAGATCGCCTCGGCATTTGACGAGGTGGGCGGCGAATCAAACGCAGCCACGGCCAAGGAAAGCACCTGCTACTTTGCGCGCGTCCTGGACACCGACCTGCCCATGGCCATCGATGTCATTGCCGACATGATCACCGGCGCTGTCCTTGACCCGGCCGAGATGGAACAGGAACGGGACGTCATCCTCGAGGAAATCGCCATGGACAGCGATGACCCCACTGACGTCGCCCACGAGCATTTCGTCGCCTCGGTCCTGGGGAGCCACCCCTTGGGCCGGCCCATCGGCGGAACCCCGGACGCCATCCGTGCGGTTGCCCGCGATTCGGTGTGGGAGCACTACCGGCGCTACTACCGGCCCGACGAGCTGGTCATCACCGCAGCTGGCGGCCTGGACCATGATGTGGTGTGCGGGCTGGTGGTTGACGCGCTGAAGTCGGCGGGCTGGAACCTCGAATCCGATGCTGCACCCGTTGACCGGCGCTCAACGGAACGCGCCCTCATCACCGGCACCGCCGGACTGCAGGTGATCAAGCGTGCCGTGGAGCAGGCCAACATCATCATGGGCTGCCCCACCATCGTGGCCACCGACCAGCGGCGCTACGTCATGAGTGTCCTCAACGCCGTCCTGGGCGGCGGCATGTCCTCACGCCTGTTCCAGGAGATCCGCGAGAAGCGTGGGCTGGTGTACTCCACGTACTCGTTCGCGTCCTCCTACGCCGATGCCGGCTACTTCGGAATGTACGCCGGCTGCACGCCGTCCAAGGTCCGCCAGGTCCTGGATCTGCTGGGCGTTGAATTGGACAAGCTGGCCGAGCACGGCATTTCCGAGGAGGAGCTGCGCAAGGCCGTTGGCCAGCTGTGCGGCGGCATCGTGCTGGCCCTTGAAGACACCGGGTCCAGGATGTCCCGGCTGGGCCGGGCCGAACTGGTCTCCGGCGAATACCAGGACATCGATGAGACCCTTCGCCTGATTAAGGCAGTGACTGCTGAGCAGGTGCAGGAACTCGCGGCCGAGCTCGCAGCTGCGCCCCGGACCGTCACGGTGGTGGGCCCCTTTGATGAGTCCGAGACGTTCGGGCTCTGACACCATCCTGCAGCAAGTAGTAACGGAACGGCTCAGGCCGGACTGCCGCCACGTCCGGTGCGCTGTCCGGCCTGAGCCGTACCTGGTTGCTGGAGTCTCGGGGTGTCCAGCGTGCGGAAGTCCGAAGGTTCAGGGCAAGGGAAGTCCGTGACTGACAAGGTAGCTGCTCAGGAGGCCGCCTTCAGTCACCTCATAGTCGTAAATGTCTTCACCTGAGCGGAACCTGTCCAGGAGTTCCTGCTCAACTAAGTCCGGTTCGTGAAAGTCCGGCAGGAAGGTCATTGGCTCGAACGTGGCACCCTCGAATATGGGTTGGTGAATGGAATCCGGCCCGCCTTGCATTGACGCAAGGCGTTCGCTTTCCTGTCTGGTATGTGCCCAGGGTGGTTCCGGGTTTGCTGTGATTTGTGGTGGTTCTGCCGGTTCCGGTGTGGGGTGTTGTTGGGT
>NZ_LFQH01000077.1:0-8978 GCF_001238605.1 Arthrobacter sp. ZBG10
GTGGTTTTAAACCCCGGATACACCACGGCGCCAACAACAAGGGCCACCAGGGCGAGGCCGAAGACGGTACCGCGAAGGGCTGCGGACCGGCGGAAACGGTTAAAGGCGGCGGCTGGTGTGCGGCGCGCGCGTGGTTGTCCGCTGCGGCTCATAAAAAGGTTCCCCCCGGTTGGTCCCCGCCTTGCCGGATTCGGGCATAACGACGCGGGGGCGCAACAAATATACCGCGTAAAGCCAACAAGTGGATAAACCGCGTGGAGCCGGAATCAGTCCAGGATCAGGCCCTTGCCCAGTCCTCGCGTGAGCCGGACGGGGCGGATCTCACCGAACCCGCGGACGTTTTCCGGCGGCTGCGCCATCATCACAAAGCGCTCGTCGTTTTCCAGCGCCGAGGCTGTCATTGAATCCACCAGGACGGTTCCCGGTTCAGCCAGGGTGGTGAGCCGGGCAGCGAGGTTGACGGTGGGGCCGTAGATGTCGCCGAGCCTGGACAGGATCCTGCCCCAGACCATTGCCACCCGCGCTTCGGGCAGGATTTCGTCCTCCGTCAGGGCCTGGGCCAGGGCCAGTGAGATTTCCGCGCCCGCGGCCGGGGTTTCGGCGATGTACAGGACTTCGTCGCCCACGGTCTTGACCAGCCGGCCGCCGCCCACGGAGATGATTTCGGCGCATTTGTTTTCGAACCGCTGCACCAGGCGGGCCAGGGTCTTCTCGTTCATCCGGCGCGACAGGCTGGTGTAGGACACCAGGTCGGCAAAGCCCACGGCGCGGGCCAGCGGCAGGGGCGCGTCGTCCTCATCGCCTTCGCGGCCTTCCTCGCTGGCCTGCAGCCCCGCTTCGGCGCGGACGGCCAGGCGCTGCACACCGGCGTTGAGCTGGCGGCGCCAGGAGTAGACCAGCACCTCTTCGAGGGCGTCGACCATGTCCGGAAGCTCGTTGACCAGGCGCTTGCGGGCCACGGCATCGGTGACACCCTGTTCGTGGACCATGTCCTCGACCAGCGCCTCGATCTGCCACACCACCATCCGGTCGGTCATCTGGCCGATGGCGCGGGTGACGGAAATCGCCGCTTCCTCGGTGAGCATGCCGGAGCGCACCAGGTCCACCACGGTGGAGAGCGCGGCCTGGTCGCGTTCGGTGAACGCGACATCATCATCGCCGAAGTTGGGGAAGCCGAGGGCGCGCCAGAGTTTCCGTGCGGACAGCAGGGACAGTCCCGCGCCGGAGGCCACCTCACGACGGCGGAGCTTGCGTTCGCCGCCCAGCAGGCGGGCCTCCAGGGCTTTCACGGCCAGGCGCTCCGCGGACATGGTGCCCGTGGGAGGGTGCGGGTCGGCTGCTGCGGCGGGTGCGACGGCAGGAACCTGTTCGTCCTCATCGTTCATCGCGTCCACCTTCTCTCATGTCCCAGGGCATTGCTCCGGCCGGATGGCCCACTGTTTCGCCCGGCCAGGGACCAGTGTCTTCCGGGAGTTCACCGATCGCGTCGAGGATGAAGTCCCGGAACCGGGCAACCTCGGGGACGTCCTGGAACGTCGCCACGCTTTGCTGTCCGGTTTCCAAGGATATATTCCCGGAGCGCAGGAGTCGTTGCAGCAGCGTTTCGTGGACACGCACGTTGCGGACGTTGGCCAGGTTGACCTGCTGGTCGTGCCGTTTCAGCAGGCCGTGCCGCGCCACCATCCTGGTGCTGGTGAGGGTGTAGCGGGTGTGCTTCCAGCGGAGCAGCCGGGGCAGGCAGTAGCCCAGCCAGACCCAGGCCGCGGCCAGGACGCAGGCGCCCACCAGCCATGGCGTCCATTGGCTGTCCAGTTCGGGCACAGCCTGCCGGGCGCCGCCCCGGACCACCCAGGCGGCGCAGAAGGCGGCCACGGCGGGCGCAAGGATGAAGGCCACCGCGGCCCCGGTGAGTTTCCGCGGCTGCGGGCGGGTGGAGACAATGACCTGCTCGCCCGGGTGCAGTTCCTTACGCATAACCGCCGGTGCCGGAGCCGTCCCCTGCGGGCCAGGGCCGCAGGTGCACCACGTCCCCGGCGGTGACCACATGCTCCCGGGAGTCCCGGTCCACCACCAGCAGGGACCCGTACTCGTCCAGCCGGGATGCGTGGCCAATGATCTCGTGGTCGCCGGGAAGCTGGGCGCGCACCTGCTTGCCGAGGGTGGCCATGTTGGCCTCGACCCGTTTGTGCAGGGACGCCCCGCCGCCCATCCCGGCGGTGGGATCGCCGTCGGCATTGCAGAACTGGCGGTAGAGCACGGCGAAGCGCTGGAGGTAGCCCTTCAGCAGCAGGGTCCGGTCAGTGGTGGTGCCGCCGGCCAGCAGCACGGAAGTGGCGGTAGGGACGGGCAGTTCGTCCTGGCCCAGCGTCACGTTCAGGCCGGTACCCAGGATCACCGGAGGCACTGTCCCATCTGTCATGGGGCCCAGCTGGGCCAGGATGCCGGCGATTTTCCGGCCGCCCACCAGGACGTCGTTGGGCCATTTCAGTTCGGCGGCGAGGCCTGCCGTTTCGAGCAGCATGTCCCGCAGGGCCAGGGCTGCGATCAGGGACAGCCAGGAGTAGCTCTGGGTGGGCAGCGGCCGGCCGTAGGCGTTCACGGGCCGGAGCACCAGCGATACGGAAACGGCGCTGAGCGGCGGTGCTTCCCACTGCCGGTCCAGGCGGCCGCGGGCAGCGCTCTGGTATTCAGCGGTCAGCACCGAGAGGTCCGGCCAGTTCCCGGGGTCAACGCCGGCAGCCCGGAGGAGGTCGGCGTTGGTGGAGCCGGTGGAGTCCACCACGTCGATCCTCGAAATGCCGGCGGCGGCCAGGAACTGCGGCTCTGCCAGGTCCCACCGGTTCAGGGGGCTGCCGGAATTATGTGCATCAACCATGCCTGAATCCTACCGACTGGCGCCGCCCGCCGCCTGCGGTTTCCCTGCCGGCCGGCAGGCCAAAGGATTCCCGGCGGCAAGTTCCGGGGGAATCAGGGCGGCAGGTTCCGGGGGAATCAGGGCGGCGTCCTAGAGGAAGATATCGGGGACCAGACTGTGCTCGTCAGCGCCCATGCTGTACGGCCGGAAGTCCGTGACGCCCGCCGCCGCGAGGATCTCCTCGTCGGTATGGAAGTTCCCGCTGGACACGACGCCGGCCTGGAGGTGTGCCCCTGTGAGCAGGGCATGTGCGGCGTCGGCCATGATCTGCGGGCCGCGGGCGGACCGGACCATTGCCTCGCCGTGGGGCATGTTCCGGATGGCTGCCGTGTCGATCAGGGTGCATGGCCACAACGAGTTCACGCTGATGCCATCAGCCTTGAGCTCCTCGGCGAGTCCCAGCGTGGTCAGGCTCATGCCGTACTTGGCCATGGTGTAGGCCAGGTGCCTCCCGGCCCAGTGGGGGTCGAGGTTCAGGGGCGGCGACAGGGTCAGGATCTGGCCGGCACCGGACCTGCGCAGGGCCGGCAGGGCGAGCTTGGACAGCAGGAACGTGCCGCGGACGTTGATGTCCTGCATCAGGTCGTACTTTTTCATGTCCACCGCATCCGTCCTGGACAGGTCGATTGCGGAGGCGTTGTTAATAACAATGTCGATCCCGCCAAAGCGTTCCTCCGCGGCTGCGACGGCCCGGGCAACGTCCTGATCCTGGCGGACATCACCCACCAAAGGCAGCGCCTGGCCGCCAGCGTCCGCCAGCTGCTGCGCGGCAGTAAACACCGTGCCGGCAAGTTTGGGGTGCGGCTCCCCGGTCTTGGCCAGCAGGACGATGTTGGCGCCGTCAGCGGCGGCCCGGCCCGCGATGGCCAGGCCGATCCCACGGCTCCCACCGGAGATCAGGATGGTCCGGCCCCGCAGTGATCCGGTGGCCTGGTAGGGGCTGGCAAAGGCGGGGGAAGCGTCGGCGCTCGAAGTCATGAATCCACTGTAACCCAACTAAGTTACCGGCGAGTAACAAGGCGTTGCGGGTGGAGGCACGGCAGAAAATTGTAGGTTCCCTACAGCTGCAGGCGCCCAGACCCTCATTAGACTTGCCTGCAGGGTCCGTTCTTTGTGCGGAAGCTACTTAAGCAGCACCAGCCGGAACCCGCCAGCAACGCACTGCGCCACAGAACCAATCTGCAACAGAGCCGGAGACACTTGATGAGCCACGATCTGACAACGACAGCGGGAAAGATCGCCGATTTCCGTGACCGCCAGGCCCGTGCCGAACAGCCCTCCGGCCCCGAGGCCATCGAGAAGCAGCATGCGCGGGGCAAAAACACGGCCCGTGAACGCATCGGGCTGCTGCTGGACGAGGACTCCTTTGTGGAGTTTGATGCGCTGGCCGTGCACCGCTCCACCGCGTTCGGGATGGAAAAGAAGAAGCCCCTGGGCGATGGCCTGGTTTCCGGCTACGGCACGGTGGATGGCCGCCTGGTGGCCGTCTACAGCCAGGACTTCTCCGTGTACGGCGGTTCGTTGAGCCAGGTCAATGGCGAGAAGATCGTCAAGGTGCAGGAGTTCGCGCTGCGCAACGGCTGCCCCGTGGTGGGCATCCTGGACGGCGGCGGCGCCCGCATCCAGGAAGGGGTGGCCTCGCTGGCCATGTTCGCCGATATCTTCCGCAACAATGTGCACGCTTCCGGGGTGGTCCCGCAGATCTCGCTGATCATGGGCCCGTCCGCCGGCGGCGCCGCCTACTCCCCGGCCCTGACCGACTACGTGGTGATGGTGGACAAGACCTCGCACATGTTCATCACCGGCCCGGACGTGATCAAGACCGTCACCGGCGAGGACGTGGACATGGAAACCCTCGGCGGTGCCCGCCAGCACAACGCCACCACCGGCACCTCCACTTACCTTGCCTCGGACGAAGCGGACGCCGTCGAGTTTGTCCGCGAACTCCTTGATTTCCTGCCGTCGAACAACCTCGCCGAAGCTCCCGTCCAGGAGCACCAGCAGGAACTGGAAATCGACGACGACGACCTCGCCCTCGACACGCTGGTCCCGGACTCCGCCAACCAGCCCTACGACATGCGCACCGTCGTCGGGCAGATCGTTGACGACGGGCACTTCCTGGAGATGCAGGCCCTGTACGCCCCCAACGTCATGATCGGCTACGGCAGGGTGGAAGGCCACACGGTGGGCATCGTTGCCAACCAGCCGCTGCAGTTTGCCGGCACCCTGGATATCGCCGCCTCCGAGAAGGCCGCCCGCTTTGTCCGGCACTGCGACGCCTTCAACATTCCCATCATCACGCTGGTGGACGTCCCCGGCTTCCTGCCCGGCAAGGACCAGGAGTTCCAGGGCATCATCCGCCGCGGCGCCAAGCTCCTGTACGCCTACGCCGAAGCCACTGTCCCCAAGCTCACCGTCATCACCCGCAAGGCCTACGGCGGCGCGTACATCGTGATGGGCTCCAAGAAGCTCGGCGCGGACCTCAACCTGGCCTGGCCCACCGCGCAGATCGGCGTGATGGGGGCCCAGGGCGCCGTGAACATCCTCTACCGCCGCGACCTGGCCGGTGTGGCTGAAGCCGGGGGCGACGTTGAAGCCCGCCGCGCCGAAGTAATCCAGCAGTACGAGGAGGAACTCCTCAACCCGTACCAGGCCGCCCAGCTCGGGTATGTGGACGCCGTGATCGCCCCCTCGGACACCCGGCTGCAGATCATCCGGGGCCTGCGCGCCCTGCGGGACAAGCGGGCCAGCCTGCCCGCCAAGAAGCACGGGAACATCCCGCTGTGACCGGCGGCGCCAGCGGGGACGGCACCCCGGCACCCGCCGAACCCCTGCTTTCCGTGGTGAAGGGCAATCCGGACGCCGAAGAGCTGGCGGCGCTGACCGCCGTCGTCCTTTCCCTGGCCGCTGCCGGACCGGAGCGGCCCAGCGAACCGGCTGCACGCACCTGGGTGCGCCGGCACCAGCTGCGGCTGGCGCCCACTCCCGGGCCCGGCGCGTGGCGCCGCAGCCGCGGCTGAATCAATGGGCCGGGGCCCTATTATGCGCCCGGCAGCGTGTGTAGGCTCAGCAGCATGGGTACTGCAGTGGTTGTCGGCGTGGACGGCTCGCCTGCGTCGGTTGCAGCCCTCCAGCATGGGCACCGGCTGGCCGCCGCGATGGATGTTGAGGTCCATGCCGTGGCCTGCTGGCTCGCGCCGCAGATGGCGCAGGGCCATGCCGTCATGGGGATCAGCCATTTCGAGGAAAAGGCCCGGCTAACGCTCAACGACGCTGTGGTGGCCGCGTTCGGTAACCCGCCGCCACCAAACCTGCGCACCCGCCTGGTGAACGGTGATGCCCGACAGGTCCTTTTGTCCGCGGGCAAGGACGCCGGCATGCTGGTGGTCGGCAGGCGCGGTCACGGTGGCTTCGGCGGCTTGCTGCTCGGCTCGGTAAGTTCCGCCTGCGTTGCCCACGCCGAGTGCCCGGTGTTGGTTGTCCATGCCGCCCGGGCCGCGTTGTGAACTTGACCGGCCGCGGGAGCCGGGCGGGGCGTACGGTCCTTCCATGATCGGACCGCGAAGGCCCGGCGCGGATTCCTGTTTCGCCAGCGCCGATCCGGCTAGTCTCGGAGGGTGACTACAGAGACCACCCCTGCCGCCCGCCCGCACACCAGCATCGACGCCGTCGCCGACAGGTACACGGATACCCTCATCCGGCTTAATCCATCCTTCGCCACCACCCTCGGCGTGCCCGGACATGAAACGGAATACCAGGACTTCTCCCCCGCCGGCATCGCCGCTTTCGCTGCGTCCGCCCGCGAGGCGCTGGCTGAACTGGCGGGCCTGGAACCGGTGGACGACGTTGACGCCGTCACCCTCGACGCCATGCAGGAGCGGCTGGGCCTGCAGCTGCTGATCCACGCGTCGGGGTGGGAGTACGCCGACCTCAACAACATCGCCTCCCCCGCCCAGGATATCCGCGCCATCTTCGACCTGATGGCCACGGAGACCGTGCAGGACTGGGAACACATCGCCGGCCGCGCCCACAACGTTCCCGCTGCGATCGCGGGCTACATCGAATCCCTGCGGCAGGCCCGCGACGCCGGACTGGTTGCCGCGGCACGGCAGGTGCGGATCGTCGTCGAACAGGCCTCGCGTTACGCCGCAGCCGACGGGTTTTTCGCCAAGCTGGCTGCCGGGGCGCATACCGCTGACGGTCCGCTTCCGGCGGAAACCCAGGAAAAGCTCGACGCCGGGGCTGCCGCCGCCGGCCGCGCCTACCTGGGCCTTGCGGAATTCCTCACCACGGAACTGCTGCCCGCTGCGCCGGAGAAAGACGCCGTGGGAAGGGCCCGGTACGCCCTCGCTTCGCGCTCCTTCCTGGGCGCCACCGTTGACCTCGAAGAAACGTACGCCTGGGGCGTTGCCGAACTGGACAGCCTGATCAGCCAGCAGGAGCAGGTGGCGGGCACCATCAAAGCGGGCGCCACCGTTGCCGAAGCCAAGGAAATCCTCAACAACGATCCGGCGCGGCAACTCAAAGGCACCGCCGCGCTGCAGGCGTGGATGCAGGAGCTCTCGGACAAGGCCATCGCGGACCTGGCCGGCGTCCACTTCGATATTCCGGAGGTGATGAAGGAACTCGAGTGCCTCATCGCCCCGACCGACGAAGGCGGCATCTACTACACCGGCCCCTCCGATGACTTCAGCCGCCCTGGACGCATGTGGTGGTCCGTTCCGGCCGGCGAGGACACCTTCACTACTTGGGCCGAAACCACCACCGTTTTCCACGAAGGGGTGCCCGGGCACCACCTGCAGGTTGCCACCGCCACCTACCGCCGGGAACTGCTGAACAAGTGGCGCCGCAACGTGTGCTGGACGTCCGGGCACGGCGAAGGCTGGGCCCTGTACGCGGAGAAGCTGATGCAGGAACTCGGCTACCTTTCGGACCCTGGCGACCACATGGGCATGCTGGACATGCAGCGGATGCGTGCCGCCCGCGTGGTCTTCGATATCGGCGTCCACCTGGAGCTCGAAATCCCCGCGCGCTGGGGCTCAGGCACGTGGACTGCGGACAAGGGCTACGCCTTCCTGAAGGAAAACCTGCCCATCAGCGAGGGCCAGTTGAACTTCGAGTTTGCCCGCTACCTCGGCTGGCCGGGCCAGGCCCCTTCCTACAAGGTGGGCCAGCGCCTGTGGGAGCAGATCCGCGCCGAACTTGAAACCCGGCCCGCCTTTGACCTGAAGGAATTCCACACCCGGGCCCTGAACGTGGGCTCCGTGGGGCTCGACACCCTGCGCCGGGCACTTCTCGACTAGTCCCCTTCATTTCCTTTTTCCGGGCCGGCGTTTCCTGGTTTTGGGTGCGTTTGGGGGCCAGCGGAAATGTCGTAGGGTGCTGGAATACTTGGGCTATGGAGGTCCTTCCGGAACCAATGAAGCTGACGACGGCGGCACGCACCGCCGCCCTCAGCCTCGCCAGCGGCCGGGAGCAGGGGGTGCAGGAACTCCGGGTGCGGGAACCAGGGGTGGAGGACCTGGCCGCCGGGGTGCAGGATTTGGTGGCCGGGGTGCGGTCCTTGCGGCCGGCGGCCACGGGTGCGGGCCTGATTGACCAGATCCGTGGGTTGGAGGACCTGAAATCCGCTGCGGCCGCGGCGCAGGCCCGCCTTAGCATCGCCTTTGACCACCTCGAACGGCAGCGCCAGGCCGGGGCCGGGGTGCCCGCCGCAGAGCAGGGCCAAGGCGTCGCGGCGCAGATCGCGTTGGCCCGACGCGAATCCCCCACCCGGGGCAGCCGCTACCTGGGACTGGCCCGCGCACTCGTGACGGAAATGCCGCACACCCTTACCGCCCTGGATACCGGCCAACTCAGCGAATGGCGGGCCACCCTCATCGCCAAGGAAACAGCCTGCCTCACCGCCGCGGACCGGGCCGCCGTCGACGAAGAACTCGCCCCGGACACCGGAACCTTCCACGGAGCCGGAAACAGGACCATCACCACCGCCACCAAAGCCGCCGCGTACCGGCTGGACCCGCTCTCCGTCACCCAACGCGCCACCCGCGCCGCCAACGGCAGA
>NZ_LFQH01000078.1:0-4521 GCF_001238605.1 Arthrobacter sp. ZBG10
GACCTCGTCACCCGCCACGAATGCGGCGAAAACTGCCCCGAGACTGACTGCCAGGGCGGAACTCCCACGGGGAGCATCCCTGCAGTGGGCACCCAGTCCGGAACCGGGCAGCAAAACAACCAGTAACACCCCAGGCGGCACACTGCTTCCCCGGCCCGTGCCGCCTGGGCCCACCCTCCCCATCCCCAGCAAAGGCAAACCCCATGTCCCAGCTCAACGTCCCGGAACAGGTTCTCCGGGTCAGCACCGACGGAAAAGACTTCGTCGATGTCCGGTTGGAGTCCGCAACTCCCGTGACCGTCCGCCTGCAGCTCGATGGCGGCTGCAACTGCCAGCACACCACCGGGACCCGTCCCGGCTCGTACGTCGACAGCGATCTCGGTTCCCGCTTTTCCCGTCAGCCTTAAGAAGAGTTCTCCACTGAGCGGTCCAGGGCACTCCAGCCCTGGACCGCTCAGCCGTGCCCGCAAATCGGCACGGCTGACCAGGGCCTAGTTTTCGTCTTCCGGCCGGGCGGTGAGGATCCGGTTGGCTGTGACCTGGAGGATTCCGAGGGACTCCTGGATCAGGGGCGAGGCGATGCTGCCCTTGCGGACCGCGGCGATGATACGGCGTACGGGTTTCCCCTTGCCGGTAATCCGCAGCCGGGTCACGTTTTCTGCATTGCGCAGGGGTGCCAGCCGCGGGAGCAGCCCCACACCCAGGCCCGCGCCCACAAAAGCGATCTGGGTTTCCCATTCCACGGCCTCATGGGCAATCCGTGGGGTCACCCCCACCGCAGTGAATGCCGCGGTAAACAGGGCGTGGTACGTGGAACCTACGGCCTCGGTGATCCACGGCTCGGACGCGAGTTCTTCGAGCGTCACCGTTTCCCGCGACGCCAACGGATGGGTGGAAGGGACGATCACGTCCAGCGGATCATCGAGCAGGACGGTCTGCTCGAAACGCGGATCGTCCTCACCGTATGTGTCGGCCTGCATCGCCACTATGACGGCCAGATCGATCCGCTCCGCAACCAGCAAATCGAAGCACCGGGACGGGTTGGCCTCGAGAACCTGCACCTCCAGCAGGGGGCGGGTGGAGCGCAGCGTGGCGGCCAGCGGCGCAAGCAACTGGGCTGCCGCCGTCGAGAATCCGCCGAGTCCAAAACGACTTGGTATCTGGTCGCCGGCCTCCATGGCGGCAGCCCGCAAAGCCTCCCATTCCGCAATGATTGCGTCGGATCCCGCCACCAGATAGCGGCCCGTGGCGGTCAGCCGCACCCCCCTGCCGTCCTTCGTCAGCAGCTGCATGCCAAGCACCCGCTGGAGCTCCCGCAATTGCGCGGACACGGCAGAAGGCGAGTAGCCCGTGAGCTCCGCGGTTGCCCCTACGGTGCCGCAGCGGGCGAACACACGAAGGGTGATGAGCCTTGGATCGATCATGCACCCATTGTGCACGGTCCCCTCCAGAATCTTGCGCTTTTGTAGCAGGTCGATGATCCCTAATCTCGTGATTACACGCTTTTGAAAACGCCGGTTGGCGCCATCCACCCCGCGGCTCTCACAAACCGCACCTTTACCCAGCCTTCCCCGGAGGAAACACATGACTGCTCCTGTGAGCCTGCCCCTCAATTCCCGCGGAAAACTCGCATCGTCCTTGCCTGCAGCGCAGCTGGCGGAGATCACCGAGTTGTTCGAGTTCCGGCGCACGGGATACTCCCTCGACGCCCCGTTCTACACAGACCCGACGATTTTCAACATTGACATGCAGGCCATTTTCGGCCAGCACTGGATCTTTGCAGCCAGCGTCGCCGAGCTGCCGGAACCGGGCGACTACGTCACCGTCGACTACGGCCCCTACTCGCTGATCGTGCTCCGCAACGACGACGGCGGCGTGAACGTGCTGCACAACGTGTGCCGCCACCGCGGCGCCCGCGTCCTGACCGAACCCGCCGGCACCACGGGGAACCTGGTGTGCGGCTACCACTCCTGGACCTACGCCCCCAGCGGCGACCTGATCCACGCCTCCGCACCTGGCGAAACGAAGTTCGACAAGGGCTGCTTCGGCCTCAAACGCGCCCACAGCCGCGAGTTCGCGGGACTCATCTTCGTCTGCATCGCCGATGAACCCCCGACTGATTTCGACGAAACCGGGAAAATCTTCGAGCCCTACCTCGCGCCCCACGATCTGGCGAAGACGAAAATCGCCTACCAGCAGAACATCATCGAAGAGGGCAACTGGAAGCTCGTCATGGAGAACAACCGTGAGTGCTACCACTGTGACGGCCACCCGGAACTCGCCTGCTCCCTCTTCCCCACCTGGGGCCTGACCGAAGGCCTGATCCCGGCGCACCTCGAGGAAGTCTGGGACCGCAACAAGGAAGCCCAGTCCTCCCTGGAGGAGCGTTGCCGCCGGTACGGCCTGCCCTACGAGGTCGTCGAGGAACTCGATACCCGCATCGCGGGAATCCGCATCTCCCGGGAATCGCTCGACGGCGAAGGCGAGTCCTTCTCGCCCGACGGCCGCCGGCTCTCCAAGAAGCTGCTGGGCGACCTCCGGGACTTCCGCCTGGGCCGCTGCTCGATGCACCTGCAGCCCAACAGCTGGTTCCACTTCCAAAGTGACCATGTCATCACGTTCGGTGTCTTCCCGGTCAACGAGCACCAGACGCTGGTGCGCACCACCTGGCTCGTCGCTGACGACGCCGTGGAAGGCGTTGACTACGACCTGGCGAAACTCACCTACACCTGGGAGCAGACCAACCTGCAGGACAAGGCGTTTGTGGAACTGTGCCAGAAGGGTGCCGGCAGCCCCGCCTACCAGCCCGGCCCGTACATGAAGAGCGAATACCAGGTCGAGGCATTCATCAACTGGTACGTGCAGCGTGTTCAGGAGCACTTGGCATGATTGAGCTCCTCCCTGAGGCGGCCATTCAGGAACCACAGCGTATTCGCGGTCTTGAAATGCCGTGGAACAGGGTGATGGGTACCACCGACGGACCCGCTGGAGCCGCCCGCGCCTTGGGCCCGTGGCATCCCCAGGAGTTCATGGCCGAATGCGTCGAGACCGTTCCCGAGGCGGGCGGCATGATGACCTTCGTGTTTCGCCGCTGCGACGGTGCGCCCCTGGCGTTCCGCGCGGGCCAGTACGTGAACATCGCCTTCCCCGTGAACGGTGCGGACCAGGACCCGGTGGACCGCAGCTACTCGCTGTCCAGTTCGCCCACGGAACCGTGGACCTTCAACATCACCGTCAAAGCCGACCCCACCGGGCTGGTTTCACCGTGGGTGCACGAAAACGTCAAACCCGGCACCGTCCTGGACATGCTGGGACCCGTTGGCGCCTTCCACCTGCCCGACGCCGACCGGCGGGCCAGGTACCTGCTGCTCGCCGCCGGCGCAGGCATCACGCCCATCATGTCGATGCTGCGGACCATCCACTCGCTGCCCGGACATGCCGACGTTGTGGTGCTGTACCACGGCGCGGAGGCCGGCGGCTTTGCCTTCCACCGGGAGCTGGCCTACATCGCCTCCGTGGACTCCCGCGTCAAGATCTTCTACTCGCTGGGCGACCGCAACAAGCCGGAGGGCTGGGAAGGGCTCAGCGGACGGCTGACAGCGGCAATGCTCGACGAGGTGGCACCCGACGCCAACGGCCGGCAGGTCTACGCATGCGGTCCCGAGGGTTACCTGAACACGGCCACCGAGCTCCTGGGCAAGGTGGGCGTGGATGACACCTCCATCTACATGGAATTCTTCACGGGGGATCGCCAGACCCTCCTCGAATATCAGGCGGAGCTCGCGCTGGCGGCGGACATCGCGGAGGAAATCGCGGAGGAAATCGCCGATTCCGCCGAGGTCTACTACGAGGGCCAGCCCGCGGCATTCGGACTCTACGAACCCGGCTACGACGCCGATGGCACCCTGGAGGCCACGGGGCTGCAGCTGGAAACCGTGGACCCGGACGGGGCCTCGACGAACGACGGCGGCGCCAGCCAGGAGCCGCAGGCCGCGTCACCTGACGCCTCAAGCTTCGACACCGTGGGAACCGGCAGCCTCACCCTTTCCTTCATGCGCACCGGCATCAACGTCCGGATCGACCCCACCGAGCACATCCTGGGGGTGGCCCAGCGCGCCGGCGTCAGGATCGGCGCGAACTGCAAGGAAGGCATGTGCGGCTCCTGCAAGGTGGTCAAACTTTCAGGGGAAGTGGAAATGAACCACCAGGGCGGCATCCGGGCCCGCGAAATCGACGCCGGCAAGTTCCTCCCCTGCTGCTCCACCGCGCAGACCGACATGGTGATCGATGCCTAGCCGTTCCCCGCTGCACACCTGAACCACAGACCGCCAACCATAGGAGCCATTCAATGACAGGTAACAAAGCCGTTGCGTACAAGGCACCGGGAATCGTTGAAATCATCGATACCCCGTACCCCACCTTTGAACTGCAGGCCGGGCCCGGCGTCAATCCCGTCAATGTGGGGCGCAAGGTCCCGCACGGGGTCATCCTGCGCACCGTAAGCACCAACATCTGCGGGTC
>NZ_LFQH01000079.1:0-18225 GCF_001238605.1 Arthrobacter sp. ZBG10
CCACCAGAACCGGAAACAGCGGCACCCGGAACCGGGTCCCTGCCGTCCGTTTCTGGAGCTTCGTTGCCGTCCATAACCCCAGCATAGGAAGGGGGTACGACAATCGATCCGGCCACGAAAACATCCTCAGAAAGAACCCCGGGAGCAGCCGGAACAGAGTCCCTGCCGTCCGTGCCTGGAGCTTCGTCGCCGTCCATAAAACCAGCATATGCAGGGGGTACGACAATTTGGCCGGAGGCAGGAACGGCCCGCGAATCAAGCCTGTCACCAGCGCCAACATCAACCCCAGGAGCAGGCGGAACAGAGTCCCTGCCGTCCGTCTCTGGAGCTTCGTTGCCGTCCATAAACCCAGCGTAGGAAGGGGGTACGACAACCGGATCCGACGCGAAACCGGACGGAGCGGCCCCGCAAACAGCAGCCGGAACGGAGTCCACTGCCGTCCGTGCCTGGAGCCTCTTCACCGTCCATAAAGGCAGCATAAACAGGGGGGTGTGACCTTCCGGCTGGGCCCCGAAATAGCCAGGACATCAAGACCCCGCCCGAAGCCGGCGCCAGTCCCAAGCGGTCTGCGGGACGGACCCTGGCACAATCCCGGAACGGGACCGGAATCCCGTGCTCCCTGACCAAGCCATCCTGACCCTAGGCCAAGGATTGGCAGTCGTCGGGTACAGCCCTTCAGCCAAGGCACGGCTGACAATGCTGCAGCCCGGACCCCCGCCACACCAGGGCGTGCCCGGCGAAGTGCTGAACGTGGCGGCACAACTGCTCGCGTGCGGGGCGGGCGTGGATAGGCAGGCACCGGAAGCCCGGGTCTGCATCGGCTCCGGCAGGTGGCTGCGGGCAACCAGGATGGCTGCGCTCTCCGCCGGCAGCACGTCGCCACTCGCAGTCACAATCCATGGCTGTTCGCCGGCGGCGAGGCTGGACATGTTTGCCCGGTGCTTCGGCCTGACCCGGCCACAAGGGGAACTGCTCGACCTGGCCGCCGCGGGGGCCAGGACTGCTGCCATCGCGGCAGCCCAGGCGGTCAGCCCCTATACGGTCCGGGACCAGATCAAGCAGATCTCCCAGGCAGGCGCCGTCCACAGCCGCGCGTCACTGCTGGCACTGGCCATGGGCACAGCGCCCCGGCTCTCCTGAAACACATACCCAAACATCACGCACCACAGGACCAGCAAAGCTTCCGGCAAAGTGTGCAGCCCGGACTCGACCAACCATTGCCACCTCAACCGGTAACGCACAAAAGGACGAAGCGCCCTATCCGCCGGCGAACGGCGGCAGCACGTCAACGGTGTCGTCGGCGCCGACAACCGTGGACCGGTCCCGGACTGCCACCTCGTTCAACAGGAAGCTGGAGCGGGCCAGGATGCGTGGCAGCGGGGGAGTGCCTGCGGGCGGCGCACTCCGTTCCACGGCTTCGATTGCCGCCAGGAGGTCGGCAACGGACGCGCCGGCGGGCAAGGTGAAGGACTCTTCCTCCAGGCCTGCGGCAGCGCGCGCGGCAGCGAAGTATCGTACGTTCATTGCTGTCAGCCCCCGATGGCGCTCATGCTGCGATCCGGTTGGACAAAGTCCGGAGCGTCGAGTCCCACGTGGTCCATGCCGTGGGCTTTGGGTTTGATCCACATCGCATCCTGCCAGCGCCGGGCCAGGGCATCATCGTCAGCCCCGGAGCGCAGCAGGCCCAGCAGGTCGAATTCCTCGCGCGAGAACAGGCAGCTCATGATCTTGCCTTCGGCGGTGATCCGGGTCCGACGGCAATCGGAACAGAACGGCTCCGTCACGGAGGCGATAATTCCCACGGTGCCCACCACCGGTCCGGACTGATCCGCGGTCCCGGCCTCCCGGCGTCGTACTTCAAAGCGTTCCGCCGGTGCGCCGTCACGTGCGCGGCCGTCCGGGCTGAGGACAAAGTCCTTGGAGAGCAGTTCGCGGATCTCCGCCGCTGTGATCATGTTGCGCCGGGTCCAGCCGTGGTCGGCGTCCAGCGGCATCTGTTCGATGAACCGCAGCTCGTACCCGCGCTCCACCGCCCAGGCGAGGAGCGAGGGGGATGCGGCGTCGTTGATGCCGCGCATCAGCACCGCGTTGATCTTGACGGGTCCCAGGCCCGCAGCCCACGCCGCGTCCACGCCCGCCAGCACCTGGTCCAGGAACGGCCGGCGGGTCAGCTGCGTAAAAGTTTCCTCATGCAAAGTATCCAGCGACACGTTGATCCGGGTCAGGCCTGCAGCCTTGAGCGGCGCAGCTTTTTTGGCCAGCCCAACACCGTTGGTGGTCATGGAAATGGGAAGGCCCGGGTGGTTGCGCCGCAGCGCCGAGATGATGTCCACGAGGTCGTGGCGCACCAGCGGTTCGCCGCCGGTCAGCCGCAGTTCGCGGACGCCAAGGTGGTCCACGCCGATCCTGACAATCCGGATGATTTCGTCCGCCGACATCACTGCCTGCTTGGCCAGCCACTCCAGCCCTTCGGCCGGCATGCAATAGGTGCAGCGAAGGTTGCACTTGTCCGTCAGGGACAGCCGCATGTCGGTGGCGCGACGGCCGTAACGGTCAGCGAGTCCCGCCGGGGCGTCTGACGGCCGGGCCGGGGGCACGCCGGGGCCCTCCTGGTCTGTCCCCTCCCGGGGCTGCGGCATGCCTAGCTGGACACTCATGATTTCAGGCTACGCCACCCCGGCAAGGACGCCATACCAGATGACGGACCTGACCGTTTCCGGTGAATCCCCGGATGCCGCCGCCGGGGGCAAATTACCGCCCTATGCTGGGTTTGTGGATATCTCCCGGAACGATCAGGCAACGCACGACGGCGGCGCTGGCGGTGGGCGGGCAGGTGGCAGTTCTTCGCCGTCGGGCCCGGGCGCGGGGCAGGAAAGCGGGCCGCCTACGGCCCGGGAAAATGGCCGGGAACAGGCGCAGGAGTCCACCCAGGCGGCCGCACCCCCAACCGTCCCGGTGTCCCGTTCCCGCTACGCCGCAGCCGCCGGAGTGGTGGCCGTGGGAGCGGCAGTTGTTGTGGGGGAGACGCTCGCCGGGCTGGTGAGCCCATCCCTGTCACCCCTGACCGCTGTCGGTGGCTCGGTGATCGACGCAGTTCCGCCCGGCGTGAAGGAATGGGCGATTTCGCTGTTCGGCACAGCAGACAAAGCGGCACTCCTGGTGGGCATGGCCCTGGTCATTGCGTTGCTGGCCGCCGTTGCCGGTGTGGTGGAGGACCGCCGCCGGTACGCCGGCGTGGCGGTCGCAGGGATCTTCGGCCTCGCCGGCGTCGCTGCCGTCCTCACCCGTGCGCAGCTGACGCCCGTCGCCCTGGCCATGCCCGTGGTCACCGCGGTGGTTGCCGGTTTCCTGCTGAGCTTCCTCATCCGCAGGCTCCAGGCCTGGCTAGGGCCAAAAGAACCGGGAACTACGTCCGGCACTGTTGCCGCCAACCGCCGCCGCTTCCTGCAGGTGCTCGGTGGCGGCGCCGTGGCCACCGCCGTGGGCGGGACGCTGGCGGGGATCTGGCGGAACGCCGCGGACGGGGTCCGCGAAGCCAGGGCCCGCATCAGCCTCCCGTCACCCGCGGCCCCGGCACCGGCCATCCCCGCAGGAGCGGAGACAGGCCTGGCCGGCATGCAGCCGCTCGTTACGCCCAACGATGATTTCTACCGCATTGACACCGCACTCGCCGTACCCACCATCAACCCCGATACGTGGACGCTGAAGGTCACCGGATTGGTCGACCGCAACGTGGAGCTCAGCTTCGCGGACCTGATGGCCAAGCCCCTGACCGAACGCCACGTCACCATCGCCTGCGTGTCCAACAACGTAGGTGGCGACCTGATCGGCAACGCCCGCTGGCTGGGCTGGCCCATCCGGGAACTCCTCACCCTGGCCGGGCCGCAGGCCGGTGCTGACATGGTGCTCTCCCGCAGCGCTGATGGCTGGACCGCCGGCACACCCCTCGAAGCCCTCACCGACAACCGGGATGCCTTGCTCGCGGTGGGTATGAACGGCGAGCCGCTGCCCGTGGAACACGGCTTTCCCGTCCGGATGATCGTCCCGGGCCTCTACGGCTACGTCTCCGCGACCAAATGGGTGACGGAACTGAAGCTGACGCGCTTCGCCGATGACGAGGGCTACTGGACGCCCCGCGGCTGGTCCGAACGCGGACCCATCAAGATCTCCTCCCGGATCGATGTCCCCCGCAGCAACGCGTCCGTCGCTGCAGGCACAGTCATGGTGGGCGGGGTGGCCTGGGCCCAGCACACCGGCATCGGCAAAGTGGAAGTACGGATCAACCGCGGGCCGTGGCAGGAAGCCGGCCTGGCCCCCGGGATCTCCGTGGACACCTGGTACCAATGGCAGCTCGGGGTGGACCTCACGCCCGGCCAGTACGAACTCCAGGTCCGGGCCACGGATCTCAACGGCAAGGCGCAGGACGAGGCAGGCAGGCCCGTCGCGCCGGACGGAGCCACGGGTTTCCACACGGTTAGAGTTGACGTGAAATCCTGATGGCCGCAACCGAAGGCGCACCCATGACCAGCCAGCACTCCGCCGGCCATTCCCACCACGGCGCACGTTCCGTCGCCGCGCACACGGCTGCAGTGCGGCAACTGTTGACTGCACTCAGCTCCGACGGACGGACGGAAGTCCTTCCGCTGGTGCAGGCCCTGGGCCGTGCCCTGGTTGACGGGGTGATCGCCCCCGTCAGCCTGCCGCCCTTCGCCAATTCGCAGATGGACGGATACGCGGTGCGGTCCGCTGACGTGTCCGACGGCGGCGCGGAGCTCCGCATAGCCGCTCCCGTTCCAGCGGGGCAAAGTCCGCAGCCGCTGGCACCGGGAACGGCGGCACCCATCATGACCGGCGCTCCGATCCCGGCCGGTGCCGACGCCGTGGTACAGATCGAACGCGCCGTTCCGGACCGTTTCCTGGCGCCGGGTGGGAAGGGGACCGTCCAGCTGCCGGCCGTGGCGCCGGGGACCTTTGTCCGGGCTACGGGCAGCGACGTGACCGCCGGTCAGCAGGTACTGGCGGCGGGGACCTTCCTTGGCCCCGCGCAGTTGGGGCTCCTGGCAGCCCTGGGCCTCCCGGAGGCCACCGTGCACAGCAAAGTCACTGTGCTCCTGGTGACCACCGGCGACGAGGTAGTGGAACCGGGCAAACCCCTGGCGCCAGGGCGGATCTACGACGCCAACGGCACCCTTCTTGAAGCCGCCATGACGCAGGCGGGCCTGCGGGTGCTGCGTGCCGGCATCGCCACGGACAACCCGGTTCACTTCCGGGAACTGCTGCGCACCGAAGGCGCCGCAGCGGACCTGATCGTCACCACCGGCGGTGTCAGCAAGGGTGCCTACGAGGTGGTGCGGCAGGCCATGGCGGACGAACCCGTGGAGTTCCTGCACGTGGCAATGCAACCGGGCGGGCCCCAGGGCATCGGCACCTTCGACGGCATCCCGTTCCTTGGCTTTCCGGGAAACCCGGTCAGCGCCCTGGTGTCCTTTGAGATGTTCCTCCGCCCGGCGCTTTCGGCCCTGTTCGGCTCACCGGCTGTCCGGTTGCCCCTGCGCGCCAGGCTGGGCCACAGCCTGTCCTCGCCGGCAAACAAGCACCAGGTCCGCCGCGGCAGCCTCGCCCCGGACGGCACGGTCCGGCTGGAGGGTGGCGAAAGCTCACACCTCCTGCACGCCCTGGCAGGCTCCAACGTCCTGGTGCATGTCCCGGAGGGCGTCTCCGCGCTCGGCGCAGGGGAAGAGGTGGAAGTATGGATGCTGTGAATCCTGAACCGACCCCCGCCGCCCTGACGCACCTGCGTACCGATGGCACCGCCCAGATGGTGGATGTCTCCGCCAAGGCCGAGACCACCCGCGAGGCCACCGCCACCGCCACCGTGCAGACCACCGCCGAAGTAATGGGCCTGCTCGGCTCCGGCGGACTGCCCAAGGGCGATGCGCTCGCCGTCGCCCGGGTGGCCGGCATTATGGCCGCCAAAAAGACCCCCGAGCTCATTCCTTTGTGCCACCCCTTGCCGCTGGCGAAGGTCACCGTTGACTTTGAACTGGAAGCAGCGGCCGTCACCGTGAACGCCACCGTTAAGACCCGCGGCGTCACCGGGGTGGAGATGGAAGCGCTCACCGCGGTGAGTGTCGCGGCCCTCAGCGTGTACGACATGATCAAGGCCGTGGACAAACACGCGGTCCTGACGGACATCAAGGTCCTCGCGAAAAGCGGCGGCAAGAGCGGAGACTGGACCCTGTGAGCACCTCCACCCCGGACGCCGGTTCCGGCGCGCACCCGCACGCCGCGGCCGGCAACGATCCAAGCACCGGCGAGCAGTCCCCGGCCCGCCCCGCCGCCCCGGCGGAACCCCACACCCACGGCGAGGTGCAGGGCCGCAAAGCCGGTGTGGTGATAGCCTCCACGCGGGCCGCCGCCGGAATCTATACCGACGAAACCGGCCCCGTGATCACGGACTGGCTGACCGAACACGGCTTTGAGGTGTTTCCCGCCATGGTGGTTCCCGACGGCGAGCCTGTGGGCGCAGCCATCCGCGCCCTGCTGACCCAGCACCCCGCCGTCGTGATTACCAGCGGCGGCACGGGCCTCAGCCCGGACGACCGCACCCCTGACGTCACCCTGCCCCTCCTGGACCGGGAGATCCCGGGCATTATGGAGGCCATCCGGCGCGCCGGAGCGGAAAAGACCCCGCTTGCAGCGCTCAGCCGCGGGCACGCCGGCGCGGCCGGCAGCACCTTCATCGTCAACTTGCCGGGCTCGCCCAAGGGGGTCATGGACGGCCTGCACGTCCTGGATCCCGTGCTGGGTCACCTCTGCGACCAACTGGACGGCGGACATGGCCACTGAATCAACCTTCGAGGTGGTCTCCGCGGTCCTGAGCGCCGACCCCATTTCCGTGGACCACGCCATCGCGGCTGTGGAAAGCGACACCGCCGGCGCCGTGGTCAGCTTCTCCGGCGTGGTCCGCAACCACGACGGCGGCAAGCCCGTGGACCGGCTCAGCTACAGCGCGCATCCCACCGCGCACCAGGTGATGGCCGACGTCGTTGCCCGCCTTGTGGCGGAGCAGTCGGCCGCCGCTGGGGGAGCGGAAACCGGCACGCCCGCCCAACCGGTCAGGATCTGGGCCGCGCACCGGATCGGTACGCTGGAAATCGGCGACCCAGCCCTGGTCTGCGCCGTCTCCGCCGCCCACCGCGGCCAGGCTTTCGCGGTCTGCTCGGAACTGGTGGACCGGATCAAGGACCAGGTGCCCATCTGGAAGGAACAGTTCTTCTCCGACGGCACCGTGGAATGGGTGGGCGCCGGCAGCTGACCGGCGCCACGGAGAGGCTTCCCGGACCGCCGCTCACTGCTGTTCCTGCGAGGTAACGCACACCGCCCGGTTCCAGTGCGCGCCGGGCCCACCGGTAGGGTTAACCCATGACCCAAAAACACCCCGATCCCAAGCTGGTGGCCGTGCTGGGCGCCAATGGCCGTATGGGCGCCGAAGCCGTAAAAGCCATCCACGCAGCAGCGGACATGGAGCTTGTCGCGGCACTGGGCCGCGGCGATTCCCTGGACCGGGTTGCCGCCGCCGGCGCGCAGTATGTGGTGGACCTGACGGTTCCCGAAAGCACCGAGGAGAACGTCCGCTTCGCCGTGGAGCACAACATGCACGCTGTGGTGGGCACCACGGGCTGGGATGCCCACCGGCTCTCCGCCCTGGAGGCCCTGCTGGCGGAGCATCCGGAAACCGGGGTGCTGATTGCGCCCAACTTTGCCCTGGGCTCTGTGCTTGCGTCCGCGTTCGCCGCCAAGGCTTCCCGTTACTTTGAATCGGTGGAGATCATCGAGCTGCACCACCCGGACAAGGTGGATGCCCCGTCCGGTACCGCCGTGCGCACCGCCCAGCTGATCGCGGCCGAGCGCAGTGCCGCGAAGGTGCCGGCCAGCCCCGACGCCACCACCAGCGAACTTGCCGGCGCCCGCGGCTGCGACGTCGACGGGGTCCGCGTGCACAGCGTCCGCCTCCGCGGCCTGGTGGCGCACCAGGAAGTCTTGCTGGGCGGACCCGGTGAGCAGTTCACCCTCCGGCACGACTCCTTCGACCGGGCGTCCTTTATGCCCGGCGTCCTGCTGGGTGTCCGCAGCGTTGCGGACCACCCCGGCCTGACTGTGGGCCTGGACGGCTACCTGGATCTGGGGCTGTAGGCAGTGAAGGCGTTTTTTGCGGGATTCCGAAAGAACCGCACCAAAATCTGGGTTGGCGCGGTTACGCTGCTGCTGGTGTTCTACCTTGTGGTGTCGTTCCAGCGCTCCATCCTGCTGCTGGCGGACAACAACCTGGCGGCCAAGGCGATCGGTGCCGCCTACCTGGTGCTCCCCATCATTGGCGCCTGGGCCATGATCCGTGAGCTGATGTTTGGTGCCCGCACCGAGCAGATGGCCAACGTCCTCGCCGCCGAGGGTGGCCTGCCCGTGGACGACCTGCCCCGCACGCCTGCGGGCCGGATCATCAGGTCCGCCGCTGATGCCGAATTCGAAAAATACAAAGCCGAAGCCGAGGCTGCCCCCGGTGACTGGCGTTCCTGGTTCAGGCTCAGCTGCGCCTATGACGCCGCGGGCGACCGGAAACGTGCCCGCGCCTCGATGCGTGATGCCGTCAAGCTGTTCCAGGGCAAAGTCCCCGCCTGACAGGGTGGTGTGCGCTGACCCGGTGCGGCGCACTGAGGGGTGCCACACGCTTAGCCGGTGCTGTGCGGCCGGTTGCCCGGGAGTTCGTCCCGGGAATTCCCAGGGGTGCGTTCGGGCATGGGAGCCGGCCTGGGTCAGCCGGCCTGGCTGCCCCGGCCGGCCCGGTTCGCCGCGTGGCCCAGCAGCTCCAGTGGGCCCCGCCATTTAAGGAGCGCGAACAGCACGCCCACGGCAACGGCAGCGCCCGCCTGCGCGAAGTACATGCCCTCCTCCGTCCACCCCGCAGGGAGCGGCTTGAGGTAGAGGGCGGAGACCACCCATACGTGGAGGGTATAGAGCGTCAGCGTCATGGCGCCGGCGCCGCGGAACGGCAGCAGCAGGTCAAGGTCCACCCATTCGGCCAGCCTGCCCAGCAGCAGGCAAGCACCGATCACGGCCGCGGCCACGGCGGACGTGTGCAACAGGTCCAGGGTGGTCCCTGAATGCGGTGCTGCCGACGCCAGCCACCACCAGGACCCCTCCTGGGGTATCCCCGTGAGGTTGACCTGCAGGACGCTCTTCAGCGGATAGCCGGGCGCGTTCAGCAGGTCCTCCAGTGCTGCCCTGCCGCCCCAGTTCTCCATGGCCGTAACTCCAAGGGTTTTCGCCAGGACCGCGGTGACGGTTCCGCCCACCAGGAGCAGGACGGGAACCTGGGCCTTGCTGAGCGCCAGCCGGCCGATCACCAGGCCCACCAACAGGTACGACAACCATTGGAAGACGGGGTAGTAACCCGTGAAAAACAGGTCAGCGAGCAGCCGCGCCGGGGTCCCCAGATCCTCCCAGGAAGGGTTGTGTCCCAGTTTCAGCGGGGGAGTACCCGCCAGCAGCCAGGGCCGAAGCAGGTACGCCAGGACCGGTGAGACGAGGAGCCAGCCTGCCGCCCAGGCGCACAAGGGCCTTAATCCCAACCCCATGAAGGGCAGGACGCACAGGAACAGCAACGCGTAATGGACCAGGATGATGGCCAGGTTCACTTCCAGCCCGCCCAGGGTGAGCCCGACGGCGGCAATCACCAGGGCGCGCAGTGCCACACCCCGCCGGGCTGCCCACAGCGGCGACCCGGCCAGGGGCTGGTGCTTTCCGGTGGACAGGGCGAGGCCCACACCGGCAAGGACAGCAAACAGGGCTGCTGCCCGGCCGGAAAAGGCCAGGCCAATCCAGGTGGGGGTCAGGTTGGCGTTCTGTTCAAACGTGGCCAGCAGGTGGGTGGCCATCATGCCCAGCAGGGCCAGGCCCCGGGCAGCGTCGATGCCGTAAAGCCGCCCTGTCGCTGGCCGGCCGGTGGGCTTTCCGGTCTTCCCGGTCGATCGGGCCTGACGGCTGGAAGTCATGACCAGATCGTCTCATACCGGGCCATGAAGGGCTGCGGCCCCGCAGCGCTCAAGCCACAAGGCCCAGGTCCCGGGCGGATTATCCAGCGGCCCATTCCATCCCGGGTGCGCACCCTTGAATTCGAATATATGTTCGAATAGACTGACCCGCATGCACACTCCACCACACCGGGTCCCTGCCCCCGAAACCGGCAGTACGGGGCTTATGAAAGCCATGAGTCCGGGCACCGTCGACTACCTTTTCCGGCAGCTCGTAGCCGGCAGGCCGGCCGAGGACGTCCAATGGGCCAACGAGGGCATCAGCCTCACTGCACAGCCGGAGGGTGCTGAGCTCGCGCGCCGGCTGGCCGAGACGGACCTTGACGCCCTCACTCCGCTGGAGCTCTTCAATTACGTCAGGGCCGCCCAGCGGCTGGCCGACTGGGCCGAAAACCTTCGGCAGGCAGCCGTTGGAAGATACTGCCACGCGCCGGAGCAACGGCCGGCCTGAGCCTCCCACGCCCGTCCGCAGAGCGGCTTCCCGGGGCAGGCGGCCACCCGCCAGCACCGCAAAGCGGCTTCGGAAGCCCCATCATGACTTATGAAGCCGGTTGTTTGACGTTCATCACGCCCGTGGCATTGTCCTAACCAGCATGGGACAGGGTAACGTTTTTTCCATGTCTGACTTTTCCGCGCACACCCCTGCCCTTGGTTCACTCCTGACTGCCATGGTTACTCCGTTCACCAAGGACGGCGCAGTGGACTACGAGCAGGCAAAGGCGCTCGCCACCAAGCTTGTGGATGACGGCTGCGACGGCCTGGTGGTCACCGGAACCACCGGCGAAACCTCCACCCTCACGGATGCGGAAAACCTCGGCATGTTCCGTGCCGTCAAGGAAGCTGTGGGGGACCGGGCCGCCATCATCGCCGGTACCGGCACCAACGACACGGCACACTCGGTCCACCTCTCCCAGGAAGCCGCAGCCCTCGGCGTCGACGGCCTGCTCCTGGTGACCCCTTACTACAACAAGCCCAGCCAGGCCGGCATCAGGGCGCACTTCGAGGCCGTCGCCAACGCCGTCGACGTTCCCGTGATGCTCTACGACATTCCCGGCCGCTCCTCCATCGCCATCGAACCGGACACCATGATCCGCCTGGCGCAGCACCACAACATCGTCGCCGTCAAGGACGCCAAGGCCGACTTCGTCGCCGCCGCACGCGTAATGGCCGAAACCGACCTCGCGTTCTACTCGGGCGACGACGGACTGACGCTGCCCTGGATGGCCCTCGGCGCGGTCGGCCTCGTCGGTGTCACCACGCACGTGGCCACCCGCCGGTTCCGCGAACTCATCAACGCCGTCAACGCCAACGACCTCGGCACCGCCCGGAAGATCAACGCCGAACTGCTGCCCGTGGTCCGCGCCACCATGACCCGGGTCCAGGGCGCCGTCGCAGCCAAACAGATTCTTAAATGGCAGGGAGTCCTGCCCAACTCGATTGTCCGTTTGCCCCTCGTGGAGCCGGACGAAGCCGAGATCGAAACCATCCGCGGGGATTTGGCGGAAGCGGGGCTGGTCTTCTCCTGAAAACGCTGACCCGCACCTTCCGCCTGGAAAGAAGTGCACTATGACCCAAGTCGCCCTCACCGGCCTCGTTACTCCTCCCCGCCTGCCCCAGGGCACGCTGCGGATCGTCCCCCTGGGCGGACTCGGGGAGATCGGCCGGAACATGGCCGTGTTCGAAATCGACGGCAAGCTGCTGATCGTGGACTGCGGTGTCCTCTTCCCTGAGGAAACCCAGCCCGGCGTGGACCTGATCCTGCCCGATTTCTCCTACATCGAGGACCGTCTCGACGACATCGTCGCCGTGGTCCTCACGCACGGCCACGAAGACCACATCGGCGCCGTTCCGTACCTGCTCCGGCTGCGCGCCGACATCCCGCTGGTGGGCTCGCAGCTCACGCTTGCCCTCATCGAGGCCAAGCTGCAGGAACACCGCATCCGGCCCTACACCCTGACCGTCGAGGAAGGGCAAGTGGAGAAGTTCGGTCCGTTCGAATGCGAATTCGTTGCCGTCAACCACTCAATCCCGGACGCCCTGGCCGTCTTCATCCGCACCGCAGGCGGCACGGTCCTGCACACGGGCGACTTCAAGATGGACCAGCTGCCCCTGGACGGCCGCATCACCGACCTCCGGCACTTTGCCAAGCTCGGCGAAGAGGGCGTTGACCTGTTTATGTCGGACTCCACCAACGCCGACGTCCCCGGCTTCACCACCGCGGAAAAGGAAATCGGCCCCACGCTGGAACGGCTGTTCGGCCAGGCCAGCAAGCGGATCATCGTCGCCTCGTTCTCCTCGCACGTGCACCGCGTCCAGCAGGTCCTTGACGCCGCGGCCAAGCACAACCGGAAGGTGGCCTTTGTGGGCCGCTCCATGGTGCGCAACATGGCCATCGCGGAGAAGCTTGGCTACCTTGACGTCCCTTCAGGCCTGATTGTGGACATCAAGAACATCGATAACCTGCCGGACAACCGCGTGGTCCTGATGTCCACCGGCTCGCAGGGCGAGCCCATGGCGGCGCTGTCCCGCATGGCCAACGGTGACCACAGGGTGGTGGTGGGTGACGGCGACACCGTCATCCTGGCCTCCAGCCTCATTCCCGGCAACGAAAACGCCGTCTTCCGGATCATCAACGGCCTGCTGAAGCTCGGCGCCGACGTGATCCACAAGGGCAATGCGAAGGTCCACGTCTCCGGCCACGCCGCCGCGGGCGAACTGCTGTACTGCTACAACATCCTCGAGCCGCTGAACGCCATGCCGGTCCACGGCGAAACCCGCCATCTGATGGCCAATGGCAAGATCGCCATCGAATCCGGCGTTCCCGAGGCCAGTGTGATCCTCGCCGACAACGGCACCGTCATCGACCTCAAGGACCACCGCGCAGACGTGGTGGGCCAGGTCGAGGTCGGTTTTGTCTACGTCGACGGTTCCAGCGTGGGTGAAGTCACGGAAGCGGACCTCAAGGATCGCCAGACCTTGGGCGACGAAGGATTCATTTCCATCATCACCGTGATCAACCGGACCACCGGCAAGGTGGTCTCCGGCCCCGAAATCCACGCCCGCGGCGTCGCCGAAGATGATTCCGTCTTCGATGAGATCATTCCCAAGATCAACGCCGCCCTGGAAGAGGCAGTGCTGAACCGCACCGACCACACCAGCCACCAGCTGCAGCAGGTGGTCCGCCGGGTGGTGGGCACGTGGGTCAACCGCAAGCTCCGCCGCAAGCCGATGATCATCCCCGTGGTGCTCGAAGCGTAGGGCGCCTTACCCCCGCCAGGAAGGCCCGGTTCTTCGGAACCGGGCCTTCCTGCGTGGAACCGCACCCTGAAGGGCCCGAAATCCGCGGAATACCGGCCCGGTTCGGGTACCGTGGCTACCATGGCCACACGTACTACTTCCGCGCCCAACGGGACCGGCAAGGGCAGCTCCGGCAACAAATCCGGCGGCTCCACGGGCCGCGGTTCCGGCGCGGCTGCCGCCCGGACCGGCCGGGCTGCCGGCTCCGCTGGTTCCCAGCGCACCCGCCAGCTTCCCGTCGTCGAGCACCACCAGCCCTGGCTGCTGCGGGTGGTGGGTGGTGCCTGGCTGGGCATCGGGCACCTGGTGGGCGGCGGCGTACGCCGGATCGGCCACGACGTCAGCGACCTCCCCGCGGAGGAACGCCGCGACGGCGCAGCCCTGTTCAACCTGGCCCTTGGCGTCTTCATCGCCACCTTTGCCTGGTGGGGCCTCACCGGCTGGTTCCCCGACGCCGTCTACGCCGTTGTCAACGGCACCTTCGGCTGGATGTCACTGCTGCTGCCGCTGATGCTTTTTGTGTGCGCGTTCCGGCTGTTCCGTAGTCCGTCCGACGGGCGCGGCAACAACCGGGTGGGCATCGGCTTCCTGATCATGACCTTCGCCGGCAGCGGCCTGGCCCACGTCATCGGCGGCCAGCCCACCGTGGCGCAGGGCTTCGACGGACTCCGGCAGGCCGGCGGCATGCTCGGCTTCCTGGCCGCGACCCCCCTGGCTGCCATCCACCCCGCCGTGCCCCTGGTGGCCTATGGCGTGGTGGCCTTCGTGTCGCTGCTCATCATCACCGCCACCCCCTTCGGCGCGATCCCGCGGCGGCTCCGCGGCGGCTACGAGCACCTGATGGGCATCGACCTGATGGAACAGGACGGGGACAGCGACACCCACGACCGCAGCTACCTGGAGCGCCCGGCACCGGCGGCACCCAAAAAGAAGAAGCGCCGCCTCTTCGGCAGGGACGACGACGGCGATACAGGTTTGGAGGGCTACGTCGGGGACGAGGCCTTCGAGCATGCAGTGATCGATGACGACGCTGAAGCACCGAAGAAGGGCCGCCCGGCCCCGGGCGTCCGCCGTCCCACCCAGGCGGAAATCGCCGTCGAGAAGATCAAGGCGGCCCAGGGCCTGGGCAGCGCCGCCGCGCCGGCCGGGAACGCCACGGAGTCCATCCCGCTGATCACGCCCGGCATGGCCGCAGCCGGCCTGGCAGCCTCCGCGGCGCCCGCCGCAGCCCCGCACGTTCCGGCCAAGCCGGTCACGCCCGCGCCGCCGCCCACCCCCATCCCGCAGCGCACCGAGCAGCTGTCCCTGGCCGGCGACGTTACCTACACCCTGCCGTCGTCGGACGTCCTGACCCCCGGGTCCATCCCCAAGGAACGCACCGAAGCCAACGACGCCATTGTTGCCTCCCTCACGGAAACCCTGACCCAGTTTAATGTCGAGGCCCAGGTCACCGGGTTCAGCCGCGGCCCAACCGTGACCCGGTACGAGATTGAACTTTCGCCGGGCACCAAGGTGGAGCGGGTTACGGCCCTGTCCAAAAACATCTCCTACGCCGTTGCCTCCAGCGATGTGCGCATCCTGAGCCCCATCCCGGGAAAGTCCGCCATCGGGATCGAAATCCCCAACACGGACCGCGAGACGGTCTCGCTCGGCGACGTGCTCCGCAGCCAGAACGCCCGCCGCACCGACCACCCCATGGTGATGGGTGTGGGCAAGGACGTTGAGGGCGGCTACGTGGTGGCCAACCTCGCCAAAATGCCCCACCTGCTGGTGGCCGGTGCCACCGGTGCCGGTAAGTCCTCATTTGTGAACTCGATGATCACCTCCATCCTCATGCGGGCCACCCCGGACGAGGTGCGGATGGTTATGGTGGACCCCAAGCGTGTGGAGCTCACCGCCTATGAAGGTGTCCCGCACCTGATCACCCCCATCATCACCAACCCCAAAAAGGCCGCCGAGGCGCTGCAGTGGGTGGTCAGGGAAATGGATGCCCGCTACGACGACTTGGCCAACTACGGTTTCAAGCACATCGACGACTTCAACAAGGCCGTCCGCGCCGGCAAAGTCCAGCCGCCCGTCGATTCCAAGCGGGTCATCCGGCCGTACCCGTACCTGCTGGTGATCGTGGATGAGCTCGCCGACCTCATGATGGTGGCCCCGCGCGATGTTGAGGATTCCATTGTCCGCATCACCCAGTTGGCCCGCGCCGCCGGCATCCACCTGGTGCTCGCCACCCAGCGGCCCTCCGTGGATGTTGTCACCGGCCTGATCAAGGCCAACGTGCCCTCCCGCATGGCCTTCGCCACGTCCTCCGTGACGGACTCCCGCGTGGTCCTTGACCAGCCCGGCGCCGAGAAGCTGATTGGCCAGGGTGACGCGCTGTTCCTGCCCATGGGCGCCTCCAAGGCCATGCGTGTCCAGGGCGCCTGGGTCACCGAATCGGAAATCCACAAGGTGGTGGAACACGTCAAGGGCCAGTTGAAGGCCGTCTACCGTGACGATGTTGCCCCCGAGGCGCAGAAGAAGCAGATCGACGACGACATCGGGGACGACCTCGAGGTCCTGCTGCAGGCCACCGAACTGGTGGTCACCACCCAGTTCGGCTCCACCTCCATGCTCCAGCGGAAACTGCGTGTGGGCTTCGCGAAGGCGGGCCGGCTGATGGACCTGCTGGAGTCCAGGGGAGTAGTGGGCCCCTCCGAAGGATCCAAGGCCCGCGACGTCCTGGTCAAGCCTGACGATCTCGCCCCCGTCCTCGCTGCCATGAAGGGCCAGGAAGCACCGGCCACACCCGACGCCCAGACTGCGGCGCTCAGTGATAACGCCAACGCGAACGTCGCCCAGGGCGGCTACGCCGAGGACCTGGTGGCCGCAGATCTGGACCAGCGCAAGCAGAACGTGGAATATTACGACGGCTCGGATTCGGCCCCGGGAGGCTACGGAGATGACGACGAAGGTTCCGAGGACGCCTGGTCGCTGACCGGACGCTAGGCGGTGGCAGGTAGCCTAGGAGGGTGACTAGCACCGATGCAACCGCCGCCGGCTCCAGCCGTGCCGGGGTCTGGAACCTGCCCAACATCCTGACCATGATCCGCATCGCCCTGGTGCCCTTCTTTGTCTGGTTCCTGCTTGCCGACGCGCCTGGCCTGGAAAGCACCTCCGGGCCGTGGCGCTGGGCGGCAGTGGCCGTGTTCGCCGTCGCGATCTACACGGACAAGCTCGACGGCGACATCGCCAGGAGCCGGAACCTCATCACCGACTTCGGCAAAATCGCCGACCCCATCGCCGACAAGATGCTTATTGGGTCCGCGCTGGTGATGCTTTCCGTCCTTGGTGAGCTGCCCTGGTGGGTCACCGTGGTGATCCTGGTCCGTGAATGGGGGATCACGGCGCTGCGCTTTGTGGTGATCCGCTACGGCGTGATCCCAGCCTCCCGCGGCGGGAAGCTGAAAACGGTGGTCCAGACGCTGGCCATCTTCCTGTACCTGCTGCCGCTCGCCGCCATTGCCGGCTGGCTGACCTGGGTGGCGCTGGCCGTGATGCTGGCGGCCGTGGCCATCACGGTCTGGACCGGCGTCGAATACGTCGTTGAAGCACTGCGCCTCCGGACCAAAGGCAAACTGCAGGCCAAAACCGGCAACGGTCCGGCAGCACCATGAGCAGCCTGCACCTGCTGGCCGGGCAGGCGGTCGCGGCGGCGCTCGACGCCGGAACCACCGTGGCAACGGCCGAATCCCTGACCGCGGGGATGGTCTCCGCCATCCTGGCCGACACCCCCGGCGCATCAGGCATGCTGCAAGGCGGGGTGGTGGCGTACCGGAACTCGGTGAAGGAAGAGGTCCTGCACGTCTCCGGCAGCCTCCTGGCCAGCGCCGGATCCGTGGACGCGGACGTCGCCGCCGCCATGGCGGCAGGCGCCCGGACCGTCCTCGGCGCCGGCATCGGCGTGTCCACCACCGGCGTGGCAGGCCCGGAACCGCACGACGGCAAACCCGTGGGAACCGTTTACATCGGTGTCGCCACCGCGGCCGGCGCTGAAGCGTTTGGTTATTCGTTCGCCGGGAGCCGGGCGGAAATCCGCGGCCAGGCGTGCGCTGCCTCCCTCGAACGGTTGCTGGCTGCGCTGGCCGCCCAGGCGTAACACCATTCCCGGCAACCCTTTGAGTGCTGCCTGTGGGATGCGCCACATAGTTACCGGACGTAAAGTAGCCGGGAACAAATGCCACCGGCGATTAGTTATTACATTGTGTCGCTTCCGAAGAGCGGAGGCGCCTAGGATGAAATCACCACGTTGGCCCGCATCTCCGCGGACCTGACATAAGAGGGAGCAAGGCGATACAGATGGTAAAGCAGCCCGTATCCGTAAACGGCGTTGTCCGCTGGAAGGATGTGGGCCTCGCCGATCAGGCTAAGAGCGAACAGAAGGAGCGCAAGATGGTTGTACTTCGTCACGAAATCGGTGATGTCCTGCGCGATGTCCGCCAGCGCCAGGGGCGCACGCTCCGTGAAGTTTCGCACAGCGCCCGCGTTTCCCTGGGTTACCTCAGCGAAGTGGAGCGCGGCCAGAAGGAAGCTTCCTCCGAGCTCCTCTCCTCGATCTGCTCGGCCCTGGACGTTCCGCTGTCCACCATGCTCCGCGAGGTCAGCGACCGGGTGGCAGTCGCCGAAGGCGTCGCCGTGCCGGACACCGTGCCGCAGGAATTCTCCCAGCGCTACGGCCGCGACCTGGAGCGCGACCTCAGCTCGGAGCTGAACGACGAACTCTCCACCGGACTCCTGTCCGGCGCCCGCTAAGGGCATTCCAGCCGCTTTTCAGCAAACGCAGCGAAGCCCCCGA
>NZ_LFQH01000008.1:0-20309 GCF_001238605.1 Arthrobacter sp. ZBG10
TCGAGGCCCCAACCAGCACCTGGTTGGGGCCTCCCACATTTAACAACCACACCCCCCCGTTGACCTATCAGATACGGCCCCCAAACACCCCGAACAACAACCACAACCGATACCACAACGAGGGGCCCGGTAGACTCGGACCCCATGAACACCAGCGAACTCCTCCTCGAGAGCTTTGGCCGGATCCCGGAAGCTGTGGAAGCCACCCTGAAGGGCCTCGACACCGACAAGCTGACTTACCGGCCGGGCGGTACAGGAAACTCGATCGCCTGGCTGCTGTGGCACCTTGCGCGGGTGGAGGACGCCCAGGTGGCGACCGTTGCCGGCCTGGAACAGGTCTGGATGGCCCAGGACTTCGCCGGGTCCTTCGGCTTGGAGCTGCCCGTGGCAGATACGGGCTACAAGCACTCCAGCGAAGAGGTGGACGCCGTCAACGCCTCAGCCGAGCAGCTGCTGGCCTACTACACGGCTGTGCACCAGCAGACGGTGGCCTACGTAGGTGGACTCACCGATGAGGACCTGGACCGGATCGTCGACCGCCAGTGGGATCCGCCGGTAACCCTGGGAGCCCGGTTGGTGAGCACCATCGTGGACTGCGTCCAGCACGTGGGCCAGGCCGCCTACGCCAAAGGCCTGCCGACTAACTAAGGCGGAAGGCCGTCGTCGTCCGCTTCATCCTGAGCCCACGAGGCTAAGTGCCAGGCACCACGTCAATCAGCTTGGCCGGCTGCCTGCCGCTTGTCCCGGCGAGGGGTGAGCTGTCCGTAAACGATCCAACCCGCAACGGCTGCCAGCATGAGAAGGCCCAGCTCCGGCGGCACGTGGCCCAGCGCGGCCAGGGGTGTCAGGGCGATGCCCAGGACACAAAGGACAAGAAGCCCTACGCGGTACGGTCGTTTGGTGATCATCAGGGTTACCTCCCAGTCGCGGTCCCTTCCAGCCAAGCACGATGGCATGCTAAGTCAAGTCAATCGCGCCATTTGCAGGTCCCCGGTGCAGCACCACCACTAAGCATGGGTTAGGATTTAAGCATCAAGGGGAGTACTCCCGTCTGTGATCGGCCCGTCAATACGGATGCAGCGAAGCATCCCGGGCCCATCGGTTCCGGCTCCAGTCCGGGCGGAGGAGACCTTGGCGTCATGTCAACGCCTACCCTTGGAGTACCCCATGCAGGTAACACCACTGATCTGGATCATCACCCTTGCGGTGACCGTCCTGTTCTTCGTTTACGAATTCTTCGCGCACGTGCGCAAACCCCACGAACCCAGCATCGCCGAATCGGCCCGCTGGTCGGCGTTCTACATCGGCCTGGCGCTGGTGTTCGGCGTCGGGATCGGCCAGGTATCCGGTTGGACGTACGGCGGTGAGTACTTCGCCGGCTACCTGACGGAGAAGGCACTCTCGATCGACAACCTGTTCGTCTTCCTGATCGTGATGACCGGCTTCGCGGTCCCCAAGAAATACCAGCAGAAGGTGCTCATGGTGGGCATCATCATCGCCTTGGTGCTGCGCGGCGGGTTCATCGCCATCGGCGCCGGGCTGATCGAGAACTTCTCCTGGATCTTCTACATCTTCGGCGCGCTGCTGCTCTTCCTGGCCTACAAGCAGGCGTTCGGCGGCCACGACTCCAACCCGGCGGACGGCAAGTTCATGCAGCTGGTCCGCCGGGTCCTGCCCGTCACGGACGAGTACCACGAGGACAAGCTCACCGTAAAGAAGGACGGCAAGCGCTTCGTCACCCCGATGCTGCTGACCATCATCGCCATCGGCTTTGTGGACCTCATCTTCGCCGTGGACTCCATCCCCGCCATCTACGGCCTGACCGACGAGGCCTACATTGTCTTCACCGCCAACGCCTTCGCCCTGATGGGCCTGCGCCAGCTGTTCTTCCTCATCGGCGGGCTGCTGGAACGCCTGGTGTACCTGGCCCAGGGCCTGGCCGTCATCCTCGCGTTCATTGGCGTGAAGCTGGTCTTCCACGCCCTGCACGTCAACGAACTGACCTTCATCAACAACGGCCAGCCGCTCCTGTGGGTCCCGGAGATCCCCATCTGGTTCTCGCTGCTGTTCATCGGCGCCACCATCACCGTGGCCACGGTCGCGAGCCTGCTCAAGACCCGCGGCGACGGCACCAAGAAGGACCGGGACACGTTCGACGGCGGTCCGGTCGCCTCGGCGGACACGGACGGCGTGGACGCGGACACCGATCCCCGGCATGCGGCGATCACCAGCTCCGCGGGCGAAACGTCGCGGCACTAACCACACGGGCTGACTGACGCCCACATAACGGACGACGACGGCGGGAGCTTGGGTTCTAGCGGTCGTCGTCGTCCGTTTCTGCGCAATACCGTCGTGTGGATTTCCGCACGTCTTCACCATTCGCCACAGTTAGAGCATTTACCGCCAAAATGCTTCGATGCTGGTGATTTACTGACGCTACTCAACCTGTGATTTGGCCTTTCGCCAGATTTTGCGAATTGATGGGAGCTGTCAGCATGAAACTGCGACGTTGGGGAATCGGCGCCATTGTTGCCGTCGTGCTGTCGGGCGGTCTTGCTGCAGGCCCGGCGTCGGCGGTAGTTCCTCCGATCACGCCCGGGCATCTGCCATACCCGGCAGGCGGAACGTCAGTGATGGGACAGGGGACGGACTCCGGCAACCGGAACGCCCAGCTTGCAGAAACTGTTCCGGCCCAAATCACGAAGTCTTGGAAGGCAATACCACCCTTCTGTCCGTCGTCGGGAGGTAGTGCTTCCATCTCCATCAGCGTGTCCGGAAACAGAACAGTAGTGGTGGACACACAGCACCAATGTTCGTGGCTTTCCGCATACGAAACAGTCAGTGGGAAGCTGCTGTGGCGGCATGCCTTCCATTTCTCGGCGCAGGCGAAAATCGTCGGCTCGAAGGTCTATTTTGCCCACGACAACATACAAACGTCATCGCCAGAGACGCTTGACGCATACGACATTAGTACGGGAAAGCTGCTGTGGAGTTCCGAATCGGGAGGGAAAGACCAAGTAGTTGTGGGCTCCGGCCTAGCCATGAGCAGCCTGTACGGCCTGGACGCGACAACGGGGTCACTGAAGTTGGTCTTTGATCAGGGCGCTTCGACCAACAGTTCGCTCCTCATCGACGGTGGAAAGATTCTCCACAACGCCCATGAAGCCGTGTCAGCCTTTTCCGTGACAACGGGCAAACTTCTCTGGCGTTATGCGAAATCTTTGGCTCCTTTTACTCCAGGGGAAGGAATGTCACCGATTTCGGTCCATAACGGCCGACTTTATGTCCCCAGCGTTCGCTCCGAAACTAAGACTTTGGTCCTCGATGTTGCAACGGGGAAGTTTGTGCGGACGCTCCCTAACAGCGAAATTTCCATTGCGTTTGACGGGCGCACCGGAATCTTCACCTCATCAGAGCAAGATAAGCCCGCGGCGGTGAGCGCGGTGGATCTGGAAACCGGAACCGTCCAGTGGACTCACCGGCTCGGCATGCAGGACCTGAACTATGGTTACGACGTACTTTCATCCGCGCCCGTCATCGCGAATGGTCTGGTGTGGATCCTGGCTGGGTCGGACACGTTCACGGAGGGTCAACTTATAGCATTGGACGAGGTCACAGGCCTGGTCAGAAGTGGTACAGCTGTTGGGTGCGCGCCCGCAATGGGCGGCAACCTAGCCATTGCGCAGCACCGCATCATTGTGCCCACGAATTGTGGAGTGCAGAGTTTTGTGCCGGGGCCCCCTGACAAGGTCGCGCCGGTCGCTGAGACCCGGACGCCCGCGCCGATTGCCCCGAGCGTGGACCAGGCTGCTGACGTGACAGTGGGTTTCAATGAGGCAGTGAGGGGCGTCAATGGTGCAACGTTCACGCTTCGCAACCCGGCCGGGACCCGCGTGCCGGCAGCTGTGAGCTACAACGAGACCACACGCGTAGCGACACTTAATCCCGGAGCAGATCTTGCCCCGGACGCCAAATACACCGTTGAACTGACCGGTTCCGCATCCGGTATCCGGGACACATCAGGCAATGTCCTGGCAACAACTAAATGGAGCTTCACCACAGGTCCCGCCCCCACCGTCACGACGACCAGCCCTGCCCTGCTGGAAACCGGAATGGGACTGACACAGAACGTCACCGCCACAATGAGCGAACCCGTCACGGGCGTGAACGCAACGACGTTCACCTTGAAAGATCCCGCCGGGACGCTCATCCCAGCAGCCGTGACGTACAACGCCACCACCCGGGTGGCAACCCTGAATCCGACCAGCAGCCTTAGGGCCGACACCGTGTACACAGCGACGCTTTTTGGCCAGGCCATCCGGGACGGGGCAGGTAATCCGCTCACCGACTATACGCACGTAAATCAACCAGGCCTCACCAGGATTTGGACTTTCACCACGGGTCCCAACCCGAGAATCATTGCGAAGAAGCCTGCCAGCAACGCCACAGGAGTGGGCCGAAGTGCACCTGTCACGGTGACGTTCAGTGAGCCGGTCATCGCAACCGGCGTCGGGAACACCATCATGCTTCGGAACTCAACAACGGGAGCAATGATCCCCACAGCCCGCTTTGACTACGACGCCGCAACGCGAACGGCCACCATGTATCCTCGCGTGGTCATGCCGGCCAACACCAGGTTCACTGTCACTATCAGCAACCCGATTGGCGTCAGTATTCGCGACTTGGCTGACAATCCCCTGATCGGTCCAATAACGTGGAGCTTCACCACAGGGCCCTGACCGCTAAAACGGAAGGGCCCGACGTCGGGCCCTTCCGTAAGTGCGTCCGGCGACGCCTCTAGTAGTTGTAGCCGAAGCTGCCGATGTACTGGTCCATGTACGTGTTCCAGTGGCAGGGCGTCACGTTGATCACCGGGCCGCCGTAGGACTGGATGGCGGCCCGCAGCTCGGCGGAACATTCGGACATGGAGGACCTGTACACCTGGTAGGTATTGAAGTCCGCGTGGGCGGGAGCGGCCAGCATGAGGGCGCCGGCGCTCAGCGAAACACCCACGGCAGCTGTAGCAAAAACACTCTTGATCTTCTTCATCGTTGACCCCAATCGATGGAACAGCTGTGGCATTTGCCGCAGCGGAGCAACCTGCTCCTGCCTTCGACGCTATGGCACAACCGGACAAGCACCAATGGGTCCAAGTCCCCATGGGTGAAACATAAGCCTACTGACGAGTAGGCTAGTGGATGGACGAAAGGAGCATTTCATGAAGAAAATCCTCATGGTACTGACCAGCGTTTCCGAGATCGGCAACACCGGAGAGAAGACCGGCTACAACGTGGCCGAAGCTGCCCACCCCTGGAAGGTGTTCCGGGACTCCGGGCACTTCGTGGATTTCGCCTCCATCGAGGGCGGCCAGCCGCCGCGCGACGAGGTGGACACCGACGACCCCACCCAGGTGGCCTTCACCGAGGACGAAACCACCCGCGCCGGGCTCTACAACACCGCCCGCGTGGACGTGGTGGACCCGGACCAGTACGACGCCGTCTACCTGGTGGGCGGGCACGGCACCATGTGGGACTTCCCGGACAGCGAAGGCCTGCAGAAGCTGGTGGCCAGCGTCTACAACGCCGGCGGCCTGGTGGGCGCCGTCTGCCACGGCCCGGCCGGCCTGCTGAACGTGGAGCTGGCCAACGGGCTGCGCCTGGTGGAAGGCCGCAAGGTTGCCGCATTCACCAATGACGAGGAAGTTGCCGCCGGCAAGGACAAGGTCATCCCGTTCTTCCTGGCCGACCGCCTGACGGAACAGGGCGCCAAGCACGTCTCCGCCGGCGTCTGGGAGGAGCAGGTGGCGGTGGACGAGCGCCTGGTCACCGGCCAGAACCCCGCCTCCGCTGCCGGTGTGGCCAAGGAGATGGAGAAGCTCTTCGCCGAGGTCATCCACCAGGAAAAGGCCGAGGAACAGCACGACGCGGAAGCCCTCCGCGCTGAGAAGGACGCGGAAAAGGAAGCCAAAAAGGCTGCTGAGGACGCGGAGCACTAACTCCTGCAGCACGCTTGACTGACGGCCGTCCCGATGGTGGGGCGGCCGTCGGCTGTATCCTGACAAGGCCGGTTCAGGCTTCCGGCACTCCCGCAATTGTTGCCCGCCCACGGGCCCTTGGAATGGATCCTTATCAGTACTGACACACCGGGCCCCGCGGGAATCCCGACGCCGGCCCCCTCGCCCTCCGCTCAAGACCGCATCCTCGTGACGTGGGACGAAGCCGGGGAGAACAGGAGCGCCACCTGGCGTTCGGCGAACGGCCGGCCGGCGCCCAAGCGCGTCGAAGTGGTCACCGACTCGCTCACGGCCGATGACGCGAACCGGATGGCGTCGCAGGGGATCGCGATGCTCTGGCACGGCGATTTCCACAACGCCCGCCAGATCCTCAACGCCCTGGACCGGCGGGTAGGCGCCGGCAAGAAAGTGGCGGGTACACCTGGTGACAGGTTTTACCGGCACCGGCAGACGCGCTCGCACCGGGCACGCATCCTGGGCCTGCTGCTGGTACCCCTGGATCCGGGTCCGGTGGTGCCGCTGCGCCGCGCTCCGGATCTCCGGTCGGCCGCCGCTGAAGCATATGGCTCCATCAGCGAACCGTCCGTGGTGTCCCTGCACGAGCTGGTCGGGGCGATCGGTGCCCACGAGTGGCGGCTGAAAGGCGTCCACGTCGATGCCCTGCAGGCCCGCATCCACCCGCATTACGGGACGTTTTTCCCGACCCGGAGCGAGTACGTGGACCTTGTGGCTGAGGCGCCGCTTCCCTCAGACACCCTGGCATTCGACATTGGCACCGGCACCGGGGTCCTCGCTGCCATCCTGGCCCGCCGCGGCGTACAGCATGTGGTGGCGACGGACAACGAACCGCGGGCCATCGCGTGCGCCGGCGAGAATTTCCGGAACCTCGGGGTCGAGGAGCGGGCGGAGGCGGTCCTGACCGACATGTTCCCGCCCGGACGGGCGCCGCTGGTGGTGTGCAACCCACCCTGGATTCCGGCCACGCCGCACTCCAGCCTGGACAGCGCCGTGTACGACCCCGGCAGCCGCATGCTGTTCCGGTTCCTGAATGAACTGACCGACCACCTGTCGCCTGGTGGGGAGGGCTGGCTGGTCCTGTCCGACCTGGCCGAGCACCTTGGCCTGCGGTCGCGCGAGGATTTGCTGGCAGCCATCGAGTCGGCCGGCCTCCGCGTGGTGGACCGGCTGGACACCAAGCCGACGCACGGTAAGGCAGCGGACCGGGACGATCCTTTGTTCGAGGCGCGCGCGGCCGAGGTCACGTCGCTGTGGCGGCTGGTTCCGCGCTAGGCGTCGGGCCCCGTCTCTCGCTGCCGTCCTAGGATGGGCGTAGGGTCTGAGGACCATGACAGAACAGCAGCCGTACACCGTTGTCCGCTCGTATCCGCATTTCGAACTGCGCCGCTATCCCGCCTACGTGGTGGCGGAGGTGCAGGTCCGGGCGGAATTCGACCGGGCCGGCAACGCAGCGTTCCGCAGCCTGTTCAACTACATCAGCGGCAGCAATGTGGCTGGCCGGAAGCTGGCCATGACGGCGCCAGTGATACAGGGCAGCGGGGCGTCCACTCAACTGGCGATGACCGCCCCGGTACTCCAGCGCGGCCCCGTCAGCGGAAACGGCGCAACCGATGAGTTTGCGGTGGCCTTTGTGCTGCCGGCGGGCCTGAGCGCAGCCTCGGCGCCTGTCCCCATGGACCCCAAGGTGCAGATCCGGGACGTCCCGGGGTCCTTGGCGGCGGCCGTGCGTTTTTCCGGCAACGGATCGGAATCGGCGTTTGCCAAGCGCACGGAAGGACTGCTGGCGGCGCTGGCACTGGCCGGGCTTACGGCTGTGGGGGAGCCTCGGTTTGCCCGGTTCGATCCACCGTTCAAGCCGTGGTTCCTCCGCCATAACGAAGTTGTCCAGGACGTGGCGGAAACCGTGGCGGGGGCAGAGGCGTCCGGCGGCTGAGCGCGGGCGCTGGCCAGGGGCCGGACTACGCTTTCAGCTCGGCGGCAGCGAAGGACACGGTGAACCTCGCGCACCAGATGGTGACGGAGCTGTAGTCGCCCAGCACCGCCGCGGCCGGGATCTCGTAGTTCTGATCGCCCTTGTTGGCCTTGAGCGCGCCCAGGTCCAGGTATGCGCCGTCGTCGAAGACCTGCCAGCCTGGCGGCCCCTCGATCACCGGCGCGTCGGTGAGCCACACCCGGAGGTCGGGACCGTCGGAGGTATCAAGGCCCTCGAACCGGAGGATCCGGCTCCCGTCCGGCAGCTCAAGGATCCGGACCGATCCCGAGCTGGCGTGTTCGTGGCTGACGAGCTGGCCCGTTGCCAGTTCACGTGGACCTGCGACGGCGGTGGGCGCGGCCGTCGTCCTCGTGGCCTCAGGAGAAGCGGCCGGAGACGGAACGGCGGGTGGTGCGTAAGCCGGGACAGCGGTTGGGATAGCCTCGGTCACCGTGGAGCTGGTGAAGATCCGCCACGGCTGGAACAGGTACAACCCCACACCCACCACGATCGCGGCCACGAGCAGCAGAGCGGGCACCATCACACGCTTGGTCATACACCCTCAACGCCCGGATTGATGGCGATGTTCCGCAGCGTAGTCGTCCAAGGCGACGCGACCGTAGGTACGTCCTCGTGACGGCTGGTCCCGCAGGAGCAGCACGCCGCCGTCGCGAATTACGACGGCGGGAGGTCACCGCTGCCGGGCCCGTCGTACAGGGCGCCGGTGCTGCTTTGGGGCACGATCACGTGGACGGCGTTGCGCTGGACGGTGAAATCGGTGGGCGTGGTGGTGGCGATTTCGCCGTCGAGATTCACCGGCATGGGCTGGTCCGTAACTACCCGGACGCTGCGGCTGGTGAAGTGGTGGACTTTGTCGTGCTTGATGAAGCTGCCGTCCTTGAGCAGCCGGGCGATGCTGACGTGCTCCCGGACGGGTCCGGCCAGGATCGCGTAGATGTCCAGGGTGTGGTCGTCGATGCCGGCCGTGGGGGAGACGGTGTTGCCTCCGCCGTAGTGCCGGCCGTTGCCCACTGCCACCTGCAGCAGGTTGTCGAGTTCCATGGTGGGATGGTCGCCGTCGGGGAATTCGAGCCGGGCGCGGAAGGGCTGGTGCCGGGTGTACGCGCGGACGGTGGCGACGGCGTAGGACAGCGGGCCGAGGTACCGCTTCAGCCGGGGGCTCAATGCTGCGGTGATGCCTACGGACAGGCCAAGGGAGGCGACGTTGAGGAACGGGTGGCTGTTGGCCCGGCCAAGATCGATGTCCACCACTTTGCCCTCGGCGAGGGTGGCTCCGGCTTGGGCAAGATCTGCGGGGATCTCAAGCGTCCTGGCGAAGTCGTTGGCAGTGCCCAGCGGCAGGACGCCGAGCACCACGTCGGTGCCGGCAATCCGGCCGGCGGCGGAGGTCACGGTCCCGTCGCCGCCACCGACCACCACCAGGTCGTGCCCGGCAGCAAGGACCTGGTCCAGCGTGCCGGCCAGGTCCGCGCCGGTAAGCACATGGTGGACGGCGGTGACGGGCACTCCCGCCTTGCGCATGGCGTCAACGGCCAGTTGGTGGGCCGCCCCACGGCGTGACCCGGCGTTGATCACCACGGCGGCGGAGCGGGCATCGCGGGGGGATCTCATGGAGGCCATCGTAGGGCGCGGACCTGTGGGTTTCCTAAGGCGACGGCGCCGATTAATGAGTCAGGCCATTCCGTACCGCGAACAAGGTGGCACCCACCCGGTTGGTTGCACCGATTTTGGTGTAGATGTGCTCCACGTGGTTGCGGACGGTTTTGGTGGAGAGGAGCAGGCTGGCGGCTATCTCGGCCGGAGCCATTCCGTGGCACAGCATGCCGAGGATTTCGAGTTCCCGAGGGGTGAGCCCGGCCGGAGGGGCGGGCCGGCGGTGGGGCTGCTGGCCCGCGGCTGCGAGCACGGCGTCCGCAGCCTCGGGGCTGATCCGGCCGGCTGAGACTTCCTGCCGAAGCCGGCCAGCTGCATCGGCGGGCGGAAGCGCGGCCCGGTGCGGACGCGGCTCCAGGGAGGCGCCGTAGGAGTCCGCCGCCGCCAGGATCCGCTGCTTAATCCCCAACTCCGTTCCGCCGATCCCGCGGGGGTAGCCGGACCCGTCCATCCGCTCGTGGTGCAGGCCGGTCAGGGCCGCCTCACCCTTCAGGCCGGGTACGCGGCTGAGGATCCGTTCTCCCAGGTACGGATGCATGTGGATGCGTTCCAGGTCCGCCTGGGAGAGGGGTCCCTTCTTGTCCCACACCTGGTTGGACACTCCGAGCCGGCCCAAGTCGTGGACCCATCCTGCGCGGCGGAGCTCAGCGACATCGTCGGCCGCAAGTCCGTGCACCTCGCCGGCGGCGGCGGCGAGGGCAGCCACGGCGCGGGAGTGTCCGGCTGTGTATGGGGATTTGAGGTCGGCGAAGTCACCCACCGCGCGGAGCACCGCATCAAGCTGGGGGCCGGACAGGGGAGCGTCGGCGGGCGCCAGGTCCAGGGCTGCCTGCCAGCAGTCGACCTCGAGGAGTCCTTCGGTGAGTGCCTCGGCCTGTTCGATGAACAGGTTGGCCAGGGCTGGATCGAACTGGCTGCCGCGGCGTGCCCGCACCATGGCCACCGCACCGGCCACACCCTCCTGGCGCAGGTAAACCTCTGCCGTATCCGCGAGATGCATGATCCGCATCTCCAGCGGGATGGCCGGACCCGCGATGCCGTCCGGCAGGCCCTTGCCGTCCCAGCGCTCAAAGGTGTGGGCAAGCAGTCCTGCCACGCCGCCGTCGAGCCCTACATTGCTGGCCAATGCCCCGGCGGAGATGCAGTGCGAGGCAATCATGGTGCGCACCGCTGCGCTGCCCGTCACCGCAAAACGCGTCCAGTATGCAATGCGGGCCATTGGCGGGAGGCCCGCGCCGGCATGGCTGAACATGCCGGCGTACATGGGCAGGCCGTGCTGGTCGCGGTTGTAGTAGTCGGCGCGGAAAGCGATGTCGTCCGTGAACAGCGCTGCCAGTTCAAAGGAATCCGCGTGGCAGCCGATCCATGCCACCTGGTTGGCGTAGTAGAGCCTGCCCTGGCCGGCAGCGTCGACTCCCGCGGCCCCGGCGATCCGTAATGCCAGCAGGCAGGACCGCAGCATGTGCTCCATCGGTTGCCCCAGCCCCAGGTCGATGGCGAGCGAGAGTGCGGCCAGGATTTCACTGCGGCGGGGTCCAGCCGGTGACTGCTTCACACGGCCATTCTAGGGAGCCGCCGCCGCGGACGACGGAAACCGGCCGCCATCTTTATGACGTCTGGCTGTTTCCGGTGCGTGCCCTGGTGGTTTTCTGGCCAGTGGGACGTGCTGTGGACGGGAACCTGACGCCCAGCCCGGCTCCAAACAGTCCACGTTGCGGAAGCCAAAAGTCTGCCATCTGGTCCTGCACTTCCAGTGCCCCCGGCATGCCCGCGTCTTCGCCCAGGATGGTTGCCTGGGAGTCCGTGACCAGCCACAGCTGCCGGGGCTGGGCCTGGAAGGTCTGGCCGTTGGGCACCACCCCGGAGACCTTCATCTTGCCGGCGTTCAGCAGGGGCCCGGCGAATGCGCCCATGGCGCGGAGCACTACGTCGCTGCGCCATAGCGTTTCGGGCATCCGGACCGCCATGGCGGTCAGCATGGAGGTGGCCGCGGACGTGCCCAATTGCAGGTGCCAGTCAACAACGCCGGGGACCGTGACCAGGGCGGTGAAGGGCCCGCTCCACCGAATGTCGACGTCGGTCTCCACCGTATGGTGCACGGCCGCGCCGAAGTAGCGTGCGCAGCTGAACTCCGGTGCGGCGTTGGCGTATATAGTCCACTCGCCGCCGGGCGTGCGGTGCCAAACGGAGCGGTAGCCGGGGCCAACGGAACTCACCGGGAAATCCCGGAAGGCCAGGTAGTGGCCGCTGGTAAACGGCAAGCCCAGAACCGCGTAGCCGGCGAAGTGCTCGGCGGCGTCCTCCGGTAGCTCGGCAAGCTTCGGTGTTGCCCCTGCTGATGACTGCGGCTGGTAGGTGCTCATGGCCGCCTCCTTTTCTCCATACCGTGAGCCTAGGACCGGGCCGCAGACAGGGCATGGGGCAAGCGCCTCATCTTGTTGCACGGGACCGGGACAGGGACCGGATCTTTCCGCCGTCCTACCGCTCCCCGTCAATTACCCACCGCTCGGCGCGCCATTAGTACGTTTGCTGATGATCAGGAACATGATTGCTACAGGCAACGGTGCATGGTGGGGGTCTTGCGCCTCAGCCGCGATCGGACAATGACGTCGACAACCACAAGGAGCACACTTATGGGCTGGCTGGACCGTAACCACACCATCGCCCCACCGGGCTTCAACCGCTGGCTGGTACCGCCCGCAGCGCTCGCCGTGCACCTCTGCATCGGCCAGGCGTACGCCACCAGCGTGTACAAGACGGCACTGGTCAAGCATTTCGATGCCAGCCTGACCGAGATCGGCGTGATCTTCTCCATCGCCATCGTGATGCTGGGCCTCTCAGCGGCCATCATGGGCACCTGGGTGGATACCAACGGCCCGCGCAAGGCGATGTTCACCTCGGCAGTCTTCTGGGCCAGCGGCTTTGTGATCGGCTCGGTTGGCATCTTCACCAACCAGCTCTGGCTGGTCTACCTGGGCTACGGCTTTGTGGGTGGCATCGGCCTGGGCATCGGCTACATCTCGCCCGTGTCCACCCTGATCAAGTGGTTCCCGGACCGGCCGGGCCTGGCCACAGGAATGGCCATCATGGGCTTCGGCGGCGGAGCGCTGATCGCCAGCCCCGTCTCCACCGCGCTCCTCAGGCTGTATGATCCCAACTCCGGCGCGCAGGGCTGGGTGGCCAGCGGCGACGCCGTCGGAAAGCTCTTCCTGACCCTCGCCGTCGTCTACCTCGCGTACATGCTGTTCGGCGCCTTCACCATCCGGGTCCCCGCTGACGGGTGGCGGCCGGCCGGGTTCGACCCCGCCAAGGTCAAGGCCGCAAAGCTGGTCACCTCGGAGAACGTCAGTGCCAGGAACGCCATCAAAACCCGGCAGTTCTGGCTGGTGTGGGTGTCGCTGTTCTGCAACGTCACCGCCGGGATCGGCATCCTGGAACAGGCCGCACCGATGATCCAGGACTTCTTCCGCCAGGCCGACGGCGTGTCCCTGGTCAGTGCCGGCGTCGCCGCAGGATTCGTGGGGCTGCTGTCCATCGGCAACATGGCGGGCCGCTTCGCATGGTCCGCCACTTCAGACATCACCGGGCGCAAACGCATCTACATGGTGTACCTCGGCATCGGCGCTGTGCTTTACGTGGTGCTGGCGCTGGCCGGTTCAACCACCACCATCCTCTATGTGGCACTGGCGTTTGTCATCATTTCCTTCTACGGCGGCGGCTTCGCCACTGTACCGGCCTACCTACGGGACCTTTTCGGGACCTTCCAGGTGGGCGCCATCCACGGCCGGCTGCTGACCGCCTGGTCCGCCGCCGGGGTGGCCGGGCCGCTGATCGTCAACGCCTTCCTGGACGCCCAGGGCAAACCCGGGCAGTTGAACGCCGCGTCCTATCAGCCGGCGCTGCTGACCATGGTGGGGCTGCTGGTGGTTGGTTTTGTGGCCAACCTGTTGGTCAAACCGGTGGACGCACGATTCCACGAATCAAGCTCCGGCCGCGGCCGGAACGAACCTGCCATGGAGGCCTGAAATGAGCACCGAAAGCACCCCGGCCGCGCACACCCCAGTGAACGCTTCCACCGGCAGGCTCGCCGTGGCCTGGGCCCTGGTGGGAGTGCCCCTGGCTTACGGGGTCTACGAAACCCTCACCCGCGTGTCGGCGCTGTTCGGGTGAACCCGGTGGGCTGACAGCACTCACATGATGGGTTAACCGGCGGCACCGGGACGGTCGAACATCGCCCCGGTGCTGGCCCGTTTTAGTCCATGGCCAGAATGATCTTGCCGCGGGTGTGGCCTTCCATGTTGGAGCGGAACGCATCCGCGGCTTTCTCCAGCGGGAACACTTCGGCAACCTCCACCTGGATCTTCTCGCCGTCCACCAGGTCGGCGAGCTTTTGCAGGTCGGCGCCCACCGGGTTGACCCACATCCATTCCCCGCCATGCTGCTCAACGTCGCTGTCCGCAATGGACGCGTGCCGGCCGCCGTCAGCCAGCACCGCGAGGGTGGCTTCGAGGTTGCCGCCCACAAAGTCGGCCACGACGTCCACACCGTCGGGGCGCAGTGCGCGGACGCGGTCTGCTAGGCCGTCGCCGTAGGCTACGGGCTCGGCACCGAGGTCGCGGAGGAAGTCGTGGTTCTTCTCTGATGCGGTTGCGATGACTTTGGCGCCCAGTGCTGCGGCGATCTGGATGCCTAGCGAGCCCACGCCACCGGACCCGCCGTGGATCAGGACAGTTTCGCCGGCCTTGAGGCCCAGCCGGTTGAGGACCTGGTAGGCGGTGAGGCCGGCCAGCGGCAGGCCTGCGGACTCGTTCCAGTTGAGGGTCTCGGGCTTGCGGGCCAGGACGCGCTCCGGCAGCGCGATGTACTCAGCGAAGCTGCCGCCGTGGACGTAGTCCTTCCGGCCGTAGGCGATGACCTCTTCGCCGGGTTGGAACTGCCGGGAGTCGATGCCCACGGATTCCACCACACCGGCGACATCCCAGCCGGGGATGGCGGGAAACTGCAGGTCCATAACGGCGTCTAGGCCGCCGGACATAATCTTCCAGTCCACCGGGTTCACCGACGCTGCCTTGACCTTCACCAGGACCATGCCGGGCCCCACTTTGGGCAGTGGCTGCTCGCCGTACTCGAGGACGTCGGGGTTGCCGTAGGTGCTGTACGTAATTGCTTTCATGACTTCGACAACGGCTTCACAGCACGCCCCTATTCCGGATCCCGTCGACATGTGGCGCAGATAGCAGATCGGGAATCACCAGACATCGGAGCCTTGTATTTACGCTGATGCGTAATTAGGCTCGAGTGCAAATGGATGACCTGAGTGCGATTTTCCTTGCGCTGGCGGATCCCACCCGCCGTGCCTTGTTGGCGCAACTGCAGGGGGGTGAAGCGACGGTGACCGAACTGGCCGCTCCGCACGCCATCAGTGTTCCCTCCGTGTCCCGCCACCTGAAGGTACTCGAGCAGGCGGGGCTGATCATCAAGTCCCGGTCGGCCCAATGGCGGAACTGCCGGCTTGAAACTGCTCCGTTGCAGCAGGTGGAGGAGTGGATGCGCCCGTACCGCGATTTCCTGGGCCCACGGCTGGACCGCCTTGAGGCTCAGCTCGCGGCAAAGTCCGAGGACCCTGTTGAGCCCACCGAACTGGAGGACAGATGACCGACTACCCAATTCAGGATCGAAGCTTTACCCTTACCCGAACGTTGGCTGCCTCTCCGCACGCAGTGTTTACCGCCTGGACGGACCCCCGTCATCTTGGTTGGTTCCATAACCCCGACATGCCCACGCCGGCCGAGCCCATTGAAGTGGATCTTCGGGTTGGGGGCACGTGGAAGCAGCAGATGATCGTCAACGAGGAACTCAGTTATCCCACTGGTGGGATCTACCTGGAGATTGTTCCTGACGAGCGGCTCGTCTTCCGCTGGGGAGCGGTGGGAGGCTGGCCAGAGCTCGACGGCGAGAACGAACTGACGGCCCCGGTTGTCACGGTGCAGCTCAACGATTTGGGAAAGGAGACGGAGCTCGTCCTCACAGTTCAGTTCTCCGAGCATCTGGACATCGAAGGGGTACAAAAGCTCATGCTGGGCGGTACCCGGGAAGGTTGGGCTGCCACCATGGACAGGGTCAAAGAGAGCACCGCCCTGTGATGCTCTCGCTGCTGGGAACCGCCGGACCTGCGGTCCTCCACGAGCGGTTCGACAAACTCTCCGTGGACGGTGCGGTACTCAATCCTCTCTCCACGAGACCCTGGGGCGCCTCCGATGGCCAGGTCATTGATCGCCATGGACTTCACTGGCTTGTCGGATCTGAGCACGCAGCGTGAGCGACGCCCCATTGCTTGCCCAGCTGGCGAGTGCGCGGACGCATGTTCTTCGAACAGTCGAAGGCCTCAGCGACGATCAGATGCGCCAGGCTTTAGTCCCGTCCGGCTGGACAATGACGCAACTGCTCAACCACTTGGCCTTCGACGACGAGATGTTCTGGATATCGGCGGTGCTCGGCGGCGATGACAGGGCAATTGCAGCACTCCACAACGGGTGGGCGTCCGAACCGATGACCGGACCTGAGGCCGTCACCATCTACAAGCGTGAAATTGCGCGAAGCGAAGAGATCCTGGCGGCGGTGGACCTGGACGCCCCGCCCCGCTGGTGGCCTCCGGCCACCGTTTTCGACGCACCACCCGTGTCCACGGGTCGTGAGGCGGTGTTCCGCGTACTCGCTGAGACGTCCGTCCACGCGGACCACCTGGACATCGTCCGGGAGCTCATCGATGGGCATCAGCATCTTGTGGTGAGTTAGCCGCTTGCCTCAGCGCTGATGTAACCCGGTCCGGGGGGCAGAGGGCAGACGTACGACGGCGGGGCCCGGCTACGCGCCGTGTCAGCCGAGGGTGCGCAGGAAGACGGTGATGTCCTCCGCAACGCGTTCCGGGCATTCCCACAACACCAGGTGCGCTGCGTCGGGGTAGGTCCTGAGTACCGAGCCCGGGATCCTGGCGGCCAGTGTCTCTTGGTCCGTGCGCGGCAGCAGGTTGTCCTGGCCGCCCCAGAGGATGAGCGTGGGCGCCTGGATGGTCCCGGATTTGCTGGGAGGGATGGCTCCGCAGAGCCCGTTGAAAATGCTTTTCCACGCGTGCGCGGGCATGCTGCGGCCGTCGCGGACACGGTCCATGATGTACCAGGCCGGGACGTCGTGGACGAGCGGAAACCAGGTGAGCGAGTTCCGCACCCACGCCTCGTCGAGCGGATCGGTCAGGGCGTCCACCTCGTCGGCAACGGCGGGCCGTCCCTGCAGGCTCAGGGGCGACCCCACCAGCACCAGCGCCGTCACGCGTTGGGGATGAGCAAGCGCAAGTTGCTGGGCCACGTACCCGCAGCTTGAGGAGCCGACGACGGCGGCGTGCGGCAGTTCGAGCGCGTCCAGGATTGCTGCGGCGTCCTCCGCCTGCTTCGTCAGGGAGTAGCCGCTCAGCGGCTTGTCCGCGTCGCCCTGGCCTCGGAGGTGCGGTGCATAAGTTCTGCAGCCGGTCAGCTGGGGGATCAGGCGGTCGAAGCTCTTGCGGGATTCGCCCCAGGCGTGGAGCAAGAGCAGGGGAGTGCCGGTCCTGCCGGTGTCCTGAACGAGGCACGGCACCGTGATGCCGGTGCGGAGCCGGGGCTGGGGTTCAGGCTACGCCTCCATCTACGCTGCAGCGGGTCGGTGCCGAACGCCCTGGACTCGACAGGCCCTGTTCGAACGCAAATTTTCCTGAAAGTCGATTAGCATGCTCTAAGCAGTCCGTGCAGGGCAATACATTATGGGGGATTTAGAGATATGAGCGACGAGGAAAAATTGGTGGGATCGTTAGTGCTATCGCGCTAATTTCCGACGAGAGAGCTTGCGATTACATCCCTGAATACTACGGAGTGAACAATGACCACGGGGTTGCTTTTACCGGAGGCTCCGGGTCCTCGTATGGCGAGCGTAGAACGGCGTCCTGGCGCTGCTCCTCGCGTTCCTTGTCTACCGGGCCGGAGTGGAGCCGGCATTCAGGCCGCTCTCAGGCCCCGTTCCTAAACTGGTCATATACCGCGGGCGGCAGCGCCGGCATCAACAACTATTGGGGAGAGGCCACAATGAGCGGACACGAAGTTCCGAAGCTGAAAGTAGAACAGAGAACACTTGTATGGGACTCGGCAGCTGAGACCCAAGTGATGTGGCTTGAGGGATTCATCAATCTGCCCCTAGGGTCCGTAATCCAGTTGCACAGCAAGACGGCTCCCATTGCCGGCGAAGCGACCATTACAGGCGTGACCCTGTTGGCTGGCGACGAGACACGGCCTCTGACACTGCGCCTGGACTGCAATGTATCCGCGGGCTGGGACGTGCATTACGAAGCTGTAGACCAGTAGCCACCTCCGCATAGCACGGAAGGCCCCAAGCCAGCTCTAGGACTTGGCTTGGGGCCTTCAGTGGATGGGACTATGAGCGGTGAAGAACCAGAACCTCGAAATCATCGGCCCGAACCTCTGAAGCTTCGGACTTGGAAACAATGTAGTCCGCCCGGTCAACGTCACTGATTGAGCCTGCCAGTGTCGTCAGCTTGCCCTCAGTGTAGGGCTTCACCACCGTGAGGACCTTCCCATCCTCGTCCAGGAAGATGTCACCCTTTTTCAGATCTTTTTGCGCAATGAATTTAGCCATCCAGCCAGCATAGCCAGACGACCAGCTACCGTATGAATCGGACTAGGTCAGCGATCCGGTCCATGTCATGCGAGTACTCTTTCTGGTGCTCATCCGGGAGAGCACGTACCAAGTCCTCAAGGATGCCGTGGACCAGTTCGAGAACTTCCCCCGTCATCCTGACCTTCCGTTCAAGCTCGTCCTGATTCAGGTAGGCCATCGCCCCCAACTCGGCGTTGTCCTTCACTTCCTCTAAGTCGTTGTTGTCCATTTCGGTCCTTCCTAGTTCCACAAAGCGAATACACCCAAAGCCAAACTAACAACCCCAAGTATCAAGCCAGCCCAGTCCCTTCTTCCTGCTTTGCTTACCAACCGGCCCAGGTTCCTCCAGTCCACAAGTAAAAACAGCCCAAGCAGACCAGCCACTAGCGAGCCGACTGTGAATACCCACTTAAGGAAGCTGCCGCTTTCACCTGCGTTTCCTAATTGGAAGAAGACCGCTATATAGACCAGCCCAATAGTCAAGACCAGCGTATAAATGAAGGCCTTACTCTGTGCCCCTTGAGTTTTCAGCATGTCTCGAATACTAGGGCACTCTGGAACCGGCTCAGCGCACGTTGTGTTTGCCGAAGTCTGTCGGCCTAAAGGTGCCGTCCCAGATAGCGACCCAAACATCCGGGCCTTCGCCCCAGCCGTAATTAACGCCGACAATGCTTACCCGGTAACAAATACCGCCTTTGAACCAAGCCCGGACATCACCAACGAGGAGTCGTTAGCCGCTGCTGAGTCACACGAATAGGATGAAGCTCAGCAGGAACCGCTACGGGCTCCACTTTGACAGGCTACCCACCGTGGCGGGGAATCGAATCACATCAGAAGATATCGTTGCAGTTTCCTGCCTTTCCGTGCATGTTCCAGCAGCAGCAGTCAAAATCCTCAGCGGCCAAGCGGATGAGATTTCGACCCTCTTGTCCCGTATCCCGGATTTAAATTTGGAAGAAATACCGATCGATCAGCACGAAGGACTGTTCGGAACCGGATCTGCAGCTTTGGAGTTGTGGCTGCTGTTGCGTAACCACGTTGGGATTGGGCCGACCACGGCCAGCAAGCTTATGGCGCGCAAAAGGCCTGGTCTTATCCCAATTTATGACTCCGTTGTTGCCCGCGTAACTGGCTTCGATTCCTCTGCGGGTACATGGAGGGCGTGGCATAACGCCTTATCTTCCGATGAGGCGCTCAAAATCGGCTGGGGCGGTTGCGCGATTCTGCCGGGCTGGAGCGAGTCCCCTTATTGCGCATCCTGGATGTTGTGCTGTGGATGGACGGCAAAGGCTTTGTGCAGCCGGAACGCATCGACCTAGCAGAGAGTGGGTAGTCGTGCCTGTTGGTGAGGCCCAGGCAGATTTCGCTCGAGCAGCGGCTAGAGACGGAATCTACCTTGAGGTGGCTAAAGTGCCCTGGATCAACCAACGGGGGCATTTCGCTCTTCCCAGCATCGCTGAATCGATTGCAGGCCCCGTCTTGGACACCATTTTTCATGCCTTGGGCGGAGAAGTCGCAGCGCAGCAGGGTAAACGGGCGACGCCACCGACCGGGGACTTCTTTCATCCCGCCACGGGAACTTTCATCGAAACGGATGAGACCCAGCACTTTACGACCTATCGCCTGCAGGCGTTGGAACTTTATCCGCCAAGAGTGCCGCCCGGTTTCGAAGCCAATCACTACAAACACTTGTGCCATCTGCGTGCTCGCACTGCAGACAGATATTTTGCCAAGAAGGACGCCACTGGGTTCGGAGCGGCGGGTGTCAGCGGGTAGGCAGCGGCAACGCGCTTACAACAACACGCTGCGTGATTTGGCCATTCCAACGATGGGACATCCGCCGCTAATCAGGGTATCCATCCTCGACAACGACGGTGCGCGCGCGTACTTGCGTTAACGCGCAGCGCTCATCTGAATATGGCAGTTTGATTC
>NZ_LFQH01000080.1:0-19207 GCF_001238605.1 Arthrobacter sp. ZBG10
ATGGCCCCCGAAAACCCCGCAAACACAAGGAAAACAAGGACCACCACCCCACCCAACACCCACACAAGACCAAAACCAGCCACTATGCAGTGAGTCACACACCAAAAGCGGTCGGAAACGGCGGCCCAGCCGTGCCGCCGTCGGGCGTTAAATGCCCTACTCCGTCTCCACCAGAACCCGCACGTCCCACGCGCCCAGTTCAAGCTCGTCGCCGTATCCGAACGACTCCCCCGAGACCACGTCCCGGACTGCGCCAGGCAACTTGAAGCTGCTCGGCGTCCAGGACCAGTTGTGGACGAACCGCAGCTGCTCGCCGGAACGGGAGGTTGCACCCGTTACGGTCTGCGAGTCGGCGTTCGGACGCCAGTCACTCCCCTGCCGGGCAGCCCATGCCGCAATGTCGCGGGCAAGCGCCTCGTTGGGGACGGTCCCCACATAGGTGATCCGCCCTGAACCATGCTCGGAAGTGGTCACGGCCGGCCACCGGCCGAAGTGGACGTGGTCGTAGGACGCCAGCACCTCGGCGCCCTGGACCTGCACCCCATCGATCCACCGTGCGCCGGCGGCCCCCGGGCTGAGCGTAAAGCCTGACTCGGATGAGGAAGGGGCAACCACATCCACCGGCCCGGCCAGCGTGCTGAACTCGTCGTAGAAGAGTCCCGCGGCTTCAGCAAGGTGCGCGGGCTTGCGCTCCAGCCGCGCCCGGGCTTCCTGGTCCTGGTACCCGGTCCGGATCCCCAGGATCAAGTGGCCACCGGCGGCAGCGTAAGAACGCAGCCACAGCAGTTCTGCATCGGAAGCGATGGCCAGCCCGGCAGCGACCAGCACCGGCTGGGCCGCCGCGTACTCCGCCGGGTCCAGGTCCGTCATCTGCCCCGCGTGCAGTAGCCGCGACTGCAGCCCCGCCTCAAACGCGCCGCGGTAAAACGCATCGAAGATGGCCTGGTATGAACGAGGATCGGGCTGGCAGTCGGGCCCGGGCAGCGGCAGCTGCGGGTTCTCCTGCAGCGCCCAATTGGTGTCGTTCGAGTACACCAGGACAATGTCAGCGTCCGGAGTCAGGCCGGTGACCAGGTCTCCCGCCGCTGCAAAGTCCGCACCCAGCTCCTTGATTTGCTGGTACACCCGGCCCGGTTCAAGGCTGTGCGGCAGCACGCCGCCCCAGAACGTTTCGGCCCCGAAGTGCAGCGTGTGCCAGTGCCAGTACTCGATCATCGAGGCCCCGCGGGACACCAAAGCCCACGCGGCCTGCCGCCACTGCCCGTCGAAGGCGGGCTCGTTCTGGTGCGCGTGCCCGATCGCCTGCGCGTTGGTCTCGGTGACCAGGAACGGCGCCTGCTTGGAGGAGAACATCCGGTCCGCCGTCGCATACAAGGACCAGGTGCCCTCGGTGGTCCACGATTGCCGAGTAGGCGCGACAGCCGGCAATGCCAAGTGGTCCTGCATCCGGTAGTACGGGTTCCCGGCGGTCACGTCCAGCCGGGACGTCAAGGCATCATCCTGGGCTGTGGGCCGTTCGTAGGAGATGCAGGTGGTGACGAACTGGTCCTCCCGGGCGTACTCGCGCACCACCTCGGCCTGCCAGTGGATGTAGGAGGTGGTCAGCTCCGCCTGGAACCGGCGCCACGCGAGTGCGTACTGCGGCTGCGCGTTGGAATCCGGGGTCCACAGATCGGCCCAATCCGAGAGCCGGTGCGACCAGTACGTCAGGCCCCATTCCCGGTTGAGCTCCTCTACGGTGCCGTACTGCTTGCGCAGGTGCCCGATGAACTTCTGAAAAACCCCGGGGTTGTGGAAGATCTCGTTGCCGGGCTCGTTGTCCACCTGGAAACCGATCACTGCCGGGTGGTCCACGTACCGGGCGATGATCTTTCGGATGATCCGCTCCGCGTGGAACAGGAACGCCGGGTGGGTGTAGTCGATTTCCTGCCGGGCGCCCCAGCCCATGGGCTGCCCGGTGGACCGGTGCACGTTGATTTCCGGGTACAGCCGCGCCAGCCACGGCGGGGCCGCGTAGGTAGGGGTGCCCAGGATGACCTGGATGCCGCGGGCGTGCGCCGCATCCAGCACCGGCTGGAGCCAGTCGAGGTCAAACACCCCGTTGTCCGGCTCCCACGTGGACCAGACGGATTCGCCCACCCGGATGACGGTGAAGTGCGCCTCCTTCATCAGGTCCATGTCGGCGTCGAGCCTTTCGGTGGGCTGGTACTCGTGATAGTACGCAGCGCCGAAGAGGATGCTGTCGGTGGGGATGGGCATGGTGGTGCCTTTCGGGCTCGCGGGATGGCAGAGGGAGCGGAGTTGGCTAGCCGGCGTTGCGTGGTGGAGCGGTGGACTCACGGATCACCAGGTGGACCGGGAGCGTGAACTGCCTGGGTGCCTCGTCCCGGCCGTTAATGGACTCGATGAGGCGGAGGACTCCTTGGTGCGCCGTGTCCTGGAAGTCCGCCCTGATGGTGGTCAGGGGTATGTGGAGGAACGCGGATTCGTCAGCATCGTCGAATCCCACCACGCTGACGTCGCCCGGGATGCTCCGGCCGGACCGCTCCAGGGCGTGGATGGCGCCGATGGCCATCTGGTCGTTGGCAACGAAGACGGCGGTGGGGCTGCCGGCGTCGAGCATTTTTTGCATCTGCGCATACCCCGAGGCCGCCGTCCAGTCGCCGAAAACGGGTTCGGGGACGGATGCGCCGGCCGCTTCCAGCGTTTCGCGCCAGCCGCGGGTGCGCTGGCGGGCCGCGGCCCACGCCGGGTCACCGCCCAGGTGCCACACCGTGCGGTGCCCCAGGGACAAAAGATGGTTGACGGCCTGCCGCGCCCCGTCCACTTCATCGGTCCCGACAACTATTTCCCCGGCGCTGTGCCGCGCGTCAGGGTAGTCGATACTCAGCAGGGGAACGCCGGCGGGGCCTTGGATTCCCGGATTATCCGGTCCCACGGGTTGGGAAAGGATCATCCCGTCGATGCCCTGGCTGATGAGCTGGGCGATGGCGTGCTGGATTTCGTAGCCTTCGTCCGGTTGCGTCCGGACTAGCGCCAGCGAGTAGCCCTGCTGGCGGACGGCCTTTTCGACGCCGTCCAGGATGGCGGACGGGCCGGAGAAGGAGGTGCTGGCGGCAATCATGCCGATCCGCTTGGTCCGCTTGGATGCCAGCGCCCGGGCAGCACCGTTGGGCTGGTAACCCAGCTCTTCGATGGCCCGCTGCACGGTTTCGCGGACGGCGCCACTGACATGCTGCTCCGCGTTGACCACCCTGGAAACGGTCTTCAGTGACACGCCGGCATGGCGGGCCACGTCAGTCATGGAGACGGCGGCCGGGCGGGCTGCGCGGCTAACAGACTCCATGGTGCTCCTTTGGATTGACAGCGCTGTCAGTGATGGCGCTTCCCAACGGTAACGCTCCCCTGACAGCGCTGTCAACCATCTGATGCCCGTGGTTTCGACGCGCACATTCCGTACCGACTCGCACCTTCCATCGCGCCACCCATATACCTGGCGCGGCAGGGAATGAGCGGGTCGAAAATGAACTTGCGTGTCGAGTTCGTCGGCTCAGCGCCGGAGGAGGATGTTGTCCTGGACCGCCTCATAGCCCTGCGCCATAAGATCCCCGGCGTCGGCATCGTCGGCCACCACAGCCGCGTCGCTGCCGTAGCCCAGCAGGTTCGCCGTCAAAACGGGCCCGCCGTCGGATTTGCAGGCCGATCCCCAGCGGTCTTCATCCCCGTCGGCCACCTGGATCAGGCAGAACCCGGCGTCCCGGGCTGGGCGGGCAAGGTAAAACCGGAAGCCCCCGTCCTCGGCAGCCAGCCGCACACTGTCAGCAGCCATGTCGAAAAGGTCGACGAACGCCGGGACGGCATCGTCATTCGTGGCTGGCCGGTCAAGAATCGCCAGCGCAGGTTGCTGAGGCACAGTGGTGCAGGAAGCCAGCGTGAGTGCGGCAAGGCCTGCCACCACTGTCCTCCACACGGCATTTCGTACCGGCATAAGTCCCCCACATCAAAAGATTTCAATCGTCCAACGTAGCTGACAGGCCGCTTCCCAAGCCAGCGCTTAACGGCCGACGGCGGCACCACCCGGATGCCGCCGTCGTCCGCGAAAAATTCCGGGCCGAAGTCCTACTTCAGTTTGGGGATCAGGACCGGGGTGTTTTTCTTGTAGTCCTCGTAGTCGGCCTGGCCGCCCCACTTTTTGTCGGCCTTCGCTTCCAGGAGCGGGACGCCGCTGCCCTTGGTAAGCAGCAGGGCCACAAACACCGGGGAGATCAACGCGGCCCACTGCCAGCCCTGGAGCACCGGCAGGGTGATGATAGCAACGCCCACCCAGAGCGTGATTTCGCCAAAGTAGTTGGGGTGGCGGGACTTGGACCACAGGCCCGTGGAGATGTACCGGCCCTCGTTGGCGGGGTCAGCCTTGAAGGCGGATTTCTGGATGTCGGCGGCGATTTCGATGGCGATGCCCACGGCCCACACAAGGACGCCCACCACAGTGAACCAGTCCAGGCCCACTTTTTTGTCCGAGGTGATGGCCACCCAGGCGAGCGCGGCGGTGAGCACTACCCACAGGCCCTGGACGGTCCAGGTGTTCAGGAAGCGGGGGAAGTCGGGCTTGATCTCGTCGAACCGGTCGTCCTTGCCATGCTTCATTACCCTCAGGAACAGGAAGCTGCCCAGCCGGATGGCCCAGAACACCACCATGGCAGCGAGGATCAGGCCGCGGGCATCCACTCCCGGTGAGGCCAGCACCAGGAAGATGGTGATGGCGATGTAGGTCAGGGCGCCGGTGAAGTCGTAGAACTTTTCCGTCTGCGCGGCGAAGGACGGGATGAAGACCAGCCACTGGATCACAAACGCGGCAGCCACCCCGATCGCGAAGACGGAGACACCGCCGATGGTGGATCCTCCCTGGCTGCCGGCCAGCGCGATCAGGGCACCCACCACCACCACGATGGGGATGCTGATGAGGGCATTTCGGCTCTTGGTGGTCATGGGTGTTCCTTTCATACGGCCCGGCGTGCGCTGCAGCACGGCGGTTCCCCCTTGGCAAGCATCCTGACAATCAACAGTCTTTGATGTTCAAACCAATTTGATTACTATAGAGACATGCTATCTCACGAAGGGCCGCCGGACACTCCCCCACTTCATCCGTCGGCCTTTATGCTCCAGGCGCTGCTCACCATGGCGAATGAGACGGAGCGCGAGGTGGCCCGGCACCTGGGGCTGAACCTGACCGATTACCGTGCGCTCGGAGCCGTGTCCCAGGCCGGGCCCATGACAGTGGGCGCATTGGCCGCCCAGCTCGGCGCCACTGCAGCCACCACCACCGCGATCGTCAGCCGGCTGGAGCTGCACGGTTTTGTAGAGCGGCTCCGCAGCTCAGAGGACCGGCGCCAGGTCCACGTCACCTGCACCCCGGCAGCCGCAGCGGCCATCAGCGCACTGATGCGCCCGCTGGTCACTGCCACCAGCGACCACCTGGCCTCGCTCCCCCAGGACCAGCAGGCAGAGATCGGCACCTTCCTCAACACCGTCCTGCAGCTGATGCAGCACCACCTGCTCACCCTTTCCGAGAAAGACACCCCGTGAGAGAGTTCACCTCCCCGCCCCTGGTCCACACCGCCGGCCACCGCAATGCCACCGATCTCCTGCTGGAACGGCTCGGCACCAGCCCCGGCCACGTGGCCTTCGAGGTCCGGACGTCCGGCGCCGCCATCACCGACCCCTGGCGGCAGGTGACCACGCAGCAGTTTGCCAACGAGGTCCGCGCCCTGGCCAAGGGCTTCATCGCCGCGGGCGTGCAGCCCGGCGATTCACTGGCCATCATGTCGCCCACCCGGTACGAGTGGGCCCTGGCGGACATGGCGGCCTGGTTTGCCGGCGCCGTGGTGGTCCCGGTCTACGAAACCTCCGCGCTCCCCCAGGTGATCGCCATCCTGGCTGACGCCGAGGTGCGGCTGGCCGTGGCCGGCACGGAAACGCACGCGGACCTGCTGTCCCGCGGTTTCGACGAGGCAGGGCTGGACCACCTGGGCATCTGGACCATGGACTCCCGCCCGGGCGCGGACCTGGCGGACCTCGTGGAGCGGGGTGCCGGCGTCGTGGATGCCGAGGTGGAGGAACGCCGGCTGCTGGCCGGCCCCGATTCGGTGGCCACCATCGTGTACACGTCCGGCACCACCGCTGCCCCGAAGGGCGCCCTGATCACCCACGGCAACTTTGTGGGCCAAGTCCTGAACGTGGCGGCCGCGTACTCGGCGGTGGTCCGCGAGGGCGGCAACACCATCATCTTCCTGCCCATGGCCCACGTGCTGGCCCGCGGCCTGCAGCTGATCTGCCTGGCCAACGGCATGCGGATCGCGCACCTGGCCGATCCCCGCGAGGTGGTGCCCGCCCTCGGCGCCCTGCGGCCCACGTTCCTGGTGGTGGTCCCCCGCGTGCTGCAGAAAATCCAGGCCTCGGCGGCCGGAGCCGCGGCGAAAAAGCGGCTGGGACGGGTCTGGGCAGCGGCGCAGCGCACCGCCGTCGAGTGGGGCCGTTTTGCGGAAGCGCACGACGCCGACCCAGCAGTCAGTGCCCCGCTGGGCCTGCGTGCCCGGCACGCCGTGTTCGACAGGCTTTTCTACGCCCGCCTCCGCGCGCTGGTGGGCGGCCGGCTGGACTACCTGCTCTCCGGGGCCGCGGCCCTGGACGCCGAGCTATCCCTGTTTTTCCGCGGCCTGGGCCTTCCCGTGATCGAAGGCTATGGCCTGACCGAAACCACCGCGCCGCTGACCGGAAACCTGCCCGGGGCCATCAAGGCCGGGACCGTGGGGGTGCCCATGCCGGGAACCACCGTCCGGCTCACGGAGGAGGGCGAGGTGCTGGCCCGCGGCGTGGGTGTTTTCGCCGGATACCGGCGTGCTGCGGACAACGCCGCCGCCTTCACGGACGGTTTTTTCCACACCGGCGACCTGGGCGAACTCGACGCGCAGGGCAGGCTCACCATCAAGGGCCGGCTCAAGGATGTCATTGTCACTGCCGGCGGCAAAACCGTCTCGCCCTCCATCTGGGAAGGCTACGTGGAGGGCGATCCGCTGGTGGCGCACGCCGTGATGGTGGGCGAAGGCAAACCGTACCTGGGCGGGCTGGTGCTGCTGGACCCAGAGTCCGTTACCGCCTGGGCCGAACGCGAAGGCTTCGCCGAACTCGCCGCCCTGAAGATCCCGGTGGACGGCGGGGCCATCCAGATCGAGGACGCCCGGCTCCTCACCGCTATTGGCCAGGCCGTCAGCTCCGCGAACGCCAAAATTGCCCGCTCGGAGCAGGTCCGCCGTTTTGTGCTGCTCCTGGCCGACCTCAGCGAGGCCAACGGCAACGTCACCCCCACCATGAAACTCAAACGCAGCGCCTTCACCGACAGGGCCCGCCACCTCGTGGAAGGCCTCTACACCGACCCCAGGAGCCAGGCATGAAACCGCACCTCAAACGATGGCTGCAAAGCTACGCCGTCGCAGCCGTGATCTTCGCCGCCCTGGACGTGGTCTGGATCCTCGGCGTGGCCAACCCGCAGTACAAGGCCCAAATCGGCGACCTGATCGCCGCGGACACGAACTACGTAGCTGCCGTTGCTTTTTACCTCATCTACGTGGCCGGCATGGTGCATTACGGCATCCGGCCGAACGACCGACGCGCCACCCTGCGCCAGCGCATCACCGGCGCCGCGCTCTTCGGATTCTTCACGTACGCCACCTGGGCGCTGACCGGGCTGGCCGTGCTGCAGGGATTCCCCACCCTCGTGGCGCTGACGGACATCGCCTGGGGCACCGTGGCCTGCGCCGTGGTCACCTGGCTGACGGTCCTGGTGCTGGGCAAGGTCCTCCGGAAGGAGCCCGCGACACGCTGACCGGCTACGGTTCCGGCGGCCGGGCTTAGCGCCCGCTGCCGGGTTGTTAGCGGTCGGATTTTTACCGGTCGACGGCGGGCCGCGGTCGGGTTGTCAGCGGCCGACGGCGGGGCGCGTCATCCGCAGTTCCGGCACCTTTTCCCACTCGGGCGGCAGCAGCCCCGTCTTCCCGTCCGGCCGGAAGCCGTGCTTGGCATAAAAGGCGAACGCCCGCGGGTTCTCCGCCAGCACCCACAGATAAGCGGCTGAACCGCCGATCGCCGCTTCCAGCAGGGCCGCACCAAGCCCTGTCCCGTGGGTGTGGTCCAGGGTGTAGATCGAGTACAGCTCCAGGTCCTCTGGACCATCGTCGTCACGCGGCGGGCCGGCGTCGGCCAGGCCCACCAGCCTGTTGTCCGCGTCCAGGGCGATAATGCGCGGCTCGTCCACGGCCAGATAGGGCCGCCGCCGCTCCACCCGCTCGGGGATGCTGGCCCGGCGGCTCCGAAAGAAGTCCGCGGACATCAGATGTGCGTAGGCCTGTTCGTGGGCCAGTGTGTGCAGGTGCACCACGGCCTCGGCATCGTCGGGGGTGGCCTGTCGGAGCTGGTAGTCCATGGCTGCCAGCCTAGCCACCGGCAGCCGGGAAGTCTCAGCCGGCCATGTTGACGTCCAGTCCCAGCCCCTGGCTGACCGCCGCATCGTAGAGCAGGCGCCCGATGGCGACGTCCTGCATTCCTACCCCCACCGAATCAAACAGTGTGATGGCTGCATCGTGTGTCCGGCCGGGGACCTGCCCTGCTACTACCTGCCCCAGCTCACCGCGGATGTCCATCAGGGTCACCGAGCCTTCCTCGATGGCCATGAGCAGGTCGCCGGACTTTTCCCGGGCCGTCGCGATGCTGTCCACAAAGAGCTCCGACCGGGCGATTCCGGCGGCATCGATTTCCCGGTGGGTGGGGCGAGGGCGCGCCCCCACGGCATTGACGTGCAAACCGGGCAGGAACCATTCGCCGCGGACCAACGGCTCCACAGACGGCGTCAGCGTGCAGAGGACGTCGGCGGCTTCCACGGTGTCGCGGATGGTGCCGGCAGCCACCACCTTGACCGGCAGGTGACTCATGCGCGCCTTGAATGCTTCAACGGTGGCGGCGCTCCGGGACCACACCACCACGGTGTCAATGGGCAGGACACAGAGCATCGCCTCCACGTGGGCCACGGCGAGCGCACCGGCACCGATAAGTCCCAGCGTGGAGCTGTTGGGCCGGGCCAGGTGTTTGCTGGCCACCGCGCTGGCGGCAGCGGTCCGCACCCTGGTGGGCACCCGGCCATCCAGCAGGGCCAGCGTCTCACCGGTTTGCTGGTCCGCCAGCAGGATACTGGAGCGCTGGCTGGGCAGCCCCGCGTCACGGTTGGCCGGAAGGTCGGAGAGGAGCTTCACCCCTGCCAGGCCCTGGGTGTCCGCCAGGCCGGACATCAGGATGTACCGCCCGTCCGAAGAGGGCAGTTGCATGGACGTGGGGGCGGGCTGGCAGGCCGTGCCGGTGGCGATGTCGGCGAAGGCCTGCTCCACGGCGGCAATGGTGGCCGGCATGTGCGCCAGGGTTTCGAGAACGGAAGCGGTGAGCACAAGCGTCATGGGTACCTCGAGGGGATTCGGCGGCGCGCTGGGCGTCGGAGCTGGAAGTGGGTGGAGCGAAGCAAACGGGTGAAGTGACACGAAGGAAGCCGGTGCGGGAACAGAACGGGTGGCACTCCTGCGGACGGGTGCAAAAACAGGGCTGGTGGAATCAGTCCTGGCTGCGGGGCCGGCGGCCTTTGCGGGCCGGGGCCTCGGCGGGCAGGCGCCCGGCCAGGTAGGGAAGGGAGGCGTGCCGGCCGCGTTCCACGTGGGCGCTGGCCAACGCCTCAGCGAGGGCAGGCTGGCCGTCGGCGATGGCGTGGACCAGTTCCGCGTGTTCCTCCCACATGCCCGGCGTATCCCGTTCCGGGGTGAGCCGGAACAGCCAGCGCACCCGGCCGTTGAGCAGGTTGGACAGCCGGCGGAGCAGGTCGTGGCTGGCCAGGTGGACAATTTCCTCGTGCAGGTCCGAGTTGCGGCCGGACGCCTGGTGCCCGGACTCGCCGGTGCGGGCATATTCCAGCGCGGCCAGCAGGTTGGCCGGGTCTGCCCCGGCCGCCACGCGGCGGGCAGCGGACGCGGCAGCGAACGGTTCCAGCTGGAGCCGGAGGTCAAACACCTCCACAGCGTCCCGCAGCGTAAACGTGTGCACCACACTGCCGCGGCGGGCTTCGGAGTGGATGAACCCCTCCGCCTCCAGCAAGGGCAACGCCTCACGCAGGGGGATGCGGGAGACCTGGAGCCGGGCGGAGAGCTCGCGTTCGTTGAGTTTGCTGCCACCGGGGATCCGGCCCGAAATGATGTCCTCCCGGAGCGCGGCAGCCACCCGCTCCGACAGGCCCGGACCGAGGTCCGCGGCTTCTGCTTGTTCCATGTCTGCACTCCTGTACGCCGGGGTCAAAACCCGCTTTGGTATGCCAATCGTGCACTTTCATCCCCAATAAAGCGAATATGGCGTTATTTGGTATTCAAAAGTTTCCGGCATGTTTAACCTCCATGACGATCCGGTCAACTCGGCGGAATGCCCAAAAACGGCCCTTACGCTGTGATCGGAGTCCCTGCCCCGGGGGTTCCCACCACCGACTTTTGAGAGGGGGCACCATGCCCCGCTACCTGCTCCACCGGATAGCCCAGGCGGCATTTACGCTTTTCTGCGTCCTCACCTTCGCGTTTGTCCTGGGCCGTGCCACGGGCAAACCGGCAGGCCTGCTGCTGCCGGACAACGCCACCGCCGCCGAGGTGGACGCGCTCAACGGGGCCCTCGGCTTCAACGAACCCCTGCACGTGCAGTTCGGCACCTTCCTGGCCAACGTCCTGGCCGGCGACTTCGGCCAGTCCTACCGGCAGCGTGAGCCGGCCCTGGAGCTGGTCATCGAACGGCTTCCGGCCACCTTTGAACTGGCCTTCTGGTCCTTCCTGCTGGGTCTGGTCCTGGCGTTGGCGGCTGCCCTGGCCATCCAGCTCACCGGCAGCCGGACGCTGCGCTCGCTGTTTATCTGGGGCGGATCGCTTCGCCAGTCCGTCCCGGATTTCTTTTTTGCGCTGCTGGCCGTGCTGGTGTTTTCCGTGGCGCTGGGCCTGCTCCCGTCCCTGGGCCGGATGAGCCCGGCCAGCCTGGTGCTTCCGGTCCTCACCATCGCCACCGGCCAGTTTGTGCTCTACGTCCGGTTGATGGATGCGGCACTCAGTGACCAGGCCAGCCAGGACTACGTCCGGACCGCCTTCGCCAAGGGCCAAAGCCGGGCCCGGGTGCTGGTGTCCCACATGCTGCCCAACGCCCTGCTCCCGGTCCTCACCATGGCGGGGCTGAACCTGGGTTCCTTGCTGGGCGGCACCGTGGTTGTGGAAGCCGTCTTCGCCTGGCCCGGCCTGGGCCAGGTCCTCACCGATGCCGTCAGCCAGCGCGACTTCCCCATTGTCCAGGCCGGCCTGCTGGTGGTGGCCCTGATCTTCGTCACCGTGAACCTGGCCGTGGACCTCCTGTCCGCCAAGGTCGATCCGAGAGTGAGCCTGGCATGACCCAACAACTCCTTCCCGCCGGAACCCAGGTTCCCGCCGCTCTGCCCACGGACCCGGGCATCCAGGGAACTCCCGCAACCCCCACGCCCGCCAAGCGCAAGGGCCGCGGCACCTCCCCGGCCTTCGTCATCGGGTCCGCCATGCTGGGCCTGGTTCTGCTGCTGGCCGCGGTGGTTCCGCTGCTCCCGGGCTTCGACCCCTTCGGCCAGGACCTCTCGGCAGCGATGCGCGCACCCTTCACGGACCCGGATCATCTCCTGGGGACCGACTCGCTGGGCCGGGACCTGCTCAGCCGGCTGTCCCTGGCCAGTGCGGTGACGCTGGGAATCGCGTTCGCCGTCGTAATCCTCAATGCCCTGATCGGCACCACCCTGGGCATGGCGGCCGGCTACTTCGGCGGCCGCCTCGACTCCGCGGTGACCACGCTGGCGGACGTCAACCTGGCCATGCCCGTGGTGCTGCTGCTGATCGCCGTGGCCGCCGTCACCGGCCCCAGCGCCACCGTGACCATCGTGACGCTGGGCCTGACCTACTGGGTGGGCTACGCACGGGTGAGCCGGAACCTGGCCCGGTCGCTGCGGCACCGTGACTTTGTCCTGGCGCCGCTGACGCAGGGTGGCGGGCACGGCTGGGTGATCCGCCGGCACATCCTGCCCAACGTCTTCTCCCAGACCCTGATCATCGGCGCAACGGACATCGCCACGATTGTGCTGATCGAGTCCTCACTGGAATACCTGGGCCTGGGGGTGCAGCCGCCGGTCCCCAGCTGGGGCTCCATGATCTTCGAAGGCCAGAAATACCTGGGCAGCAACCCCTGGTTGGCCATCCTGCCCGGCCTGGCCATGTTCCTCACCGTGGCCGGCGCCCAGTTTGTCAGCCAGCGCTTCACCGCCGAGGGCACCACCGGCGCCCTCCTCCGGAAGGGACGGACAGCATGAGCCCCGCAGCAGAATCCCGCATCCCGCTCCTGCAGGTGCAGGACCTCGCCATTGAGGCAACGGGCGACGCCGGCCCGGTCCGGTTGGTGGACGGCGTCTCCTTCGAGGTACACCAGGATGAGGTGTTCGCCCTGGTGGGCGAGTCCGGTTCCGGCAAGAGCCTGACCGTCCTGGCCATCATGGACCTCCTGCCGCCGGGCGTTCGCGTCTCAGCCGGCAGGATCCTGTTCCGGGGCCGGGACCTGACCAAACTTCCCGAACGGGACCTGCGCCGGATCCGGGGCAAGGACCTGGCAATGGTCTTCCAGGATCCGATGTCCGCCCTGAACCCGTTGCAGCGTGTGGGCCGGCAACTGGCGGAGGCCGTGAAACTGCACGCCACCGGGCTGAACCGGAAGCAGACCGCAGAAAAGGTCCACAGCCTGCTCGCCGCCGTCGGGGTCCCCGACCCGGCCGGCCGTGCGGCCGCCTACCCGCACCAGTGGTCCGGCGGGATGCGCCAGCGGGCCATGATCGCCATGGCCATGGCACACGACCCCGCCCTGCTGATCGCCGACGAGCCCACCACGGCCCTGGACGTCACCGTCCAGGCGCAGGTGATGGACGTCCTGGCTGCAGCCCGCAGCCGGGCCGGCTCGGCGATGATCCTCATCACCCATGACCTGGGCCTGGTGGCAGAGGCAGCCGACCGGGTGGCCGTGATGTACAGCGGCAAGGTAGTGGAAACGGCCGGCGTCCGGGACCTCTTCCACCGCCCGGCACACCCCTACACCGTGGGCCTGCTGGCCAGTGTCCTGGGCGAGGGCACTGCCGGCGGCCGGGCGTTCACCATTCCGGGTTCGCCCCCGGCAGCCGCCGACAGGCCAGCAGGCTGCGCCTTCGCACCGCGCTGCCACGCCAGCCTGGACCAGGGGACCTGCACCACCACCGCGCCCCTCCTGGAACTGCTGCCCACTCCCCCTGCCGGGGCCCACGGTCCCGGCCATCCCGCCGGGCCCCGCGCGGCGGCCTGCCATTTCGCCGGGGACAATGCCGGACAGCTTCTCCTGAAAGGACAGCAGGCATGAGGACAGATACTCCCGCAGCGCCGTTTTTGGACGTGCTGACCGTCCAGGACCTGGCCGTTGAATTCCCGGTCCGCGGACCGCTGTTTTCCCGCACCACCCTCAAAGCCGTCAACGGGGTGTCCCTGCACGTGGCGCCCGGCGAGACGCTGGGGCTGGTGGGCGAGTCGGGCTGCGGCAAGTCCACCCTGGTCCGTGCCATCCTGGGCCTGAACAAACCCAGCTCCGGCGCGGTGGCCGTGGGCGGCCGCAACCTGGCCGGGCTGCTTAATGGCCGCCGCCGGCAGGAACGGGCGCGGATGCAGATGGTGTTCCAGGACCCGTACTCGTCCCTCGATCCGCGCCTGACGGTGCACGAGATCATTGCGGAACCGCTCCGGATCAACGGCCAGTACACGGCAGCAGCAGTGACCGCCCTGCTGGAACAGGTGGGGCTCACCGCAGCCATGGGCCAGCGGAAACCCGGCGAGTTCTCCGGCGGGCAGCGGCAGCGGGTGGGGATTGCCCGGGCCCTGGCGCTCAAACCGGAGCTGCTCATCCTGGACGAACCCGTCTCCGCGCTGGACGTCTCCGTGCAGGCCCAGGTCATCAACCTCCTGCAGGACCTGCAGGCCGAACTGGGCCTGGCCTACCTGTTTATTGCCCACGACCTTTCGGTGGTCCGGCAGATCAGCCACCGCGTGGCCGTGATGTACATGGGCAGGATCGTGGAAACGGGCCCGGCCGCGGACGTTTTCACCAACCCGCAGCACCCCTATACCAAGGCCTTGATGTCCGCGGCCCCGGTGGCCGATCCGGACAAGGCTGCCAGCCGGCAGCGGGTCGTCCTGACCGGCGACCTGCCGGACGCCGCAAACCTGCCCTCCGGCTGCGCCTTCCGTACCCGCTGTCCGCAGGCAGAAGCGTCCTGCGCCGCCGTCGTGCCTTCCCTCCTGCCGCCGGGTCCCACTCAGGTGGATTTCCCGGTGGTCTCCGCCCACCAGTCGGCGTGCCTGCTGGTCCATCCCTGACCGTTCCCGTTCCCAATTTTCCGCCGGCCGTGCGCGGCCATCCATCCTTCGAGGAGAACGCATGTCTGCTTCCGCACCCCGCTCCCCCTTCCGCTCCGTGCTGCCGGTCCTCTCCGTGGGCCTCGCCGCCGCGCTGGCACTGTCCAGCTGCGCCGGCGGGTTCGAATCCAGCTCCGACGCGTCATCGTCCACAACCGGCGGGACCGGCGGCAGGATCGTTGCCGCCCTTCCCACCGACCCCACGTCCATGGACCCGGTCAAAACCGGCAGCCTGGTGGTGCTGTCCGTTTTCTTCAACACCTTTGACCAGCTCACCAAGATCACCGCGGACGGATCCCTGGAACCGAAGCTCGCCACCGAATGGACGCCCAGCGCGGACATGACCAGCTGGGACTTCACCCTCCGCGAAGGCGTCACCTTCACCAACGGCGAACCGCTGACGGCGGATGACGTGGTGTTTTCCTTCAGCAGCATCCTGGCGGACCCCACGTCGGAGAACTTCGGCTACCTCAGCTCCCTGAAGTCCGTGGCGAAGGTTGACGACACCAAGGTCCGGTTCGAGATGAAGGCGCCGTTCTCCGCCTTCCCGCGCAATACCTCATTGATCTCCATCGTCCCGGACCAGGCCTACGCGGCCATGGGGCCTGCCGCTTTTGCGGCAGCACCAGTGGGGTCCGGGCCGTTCAAGTTCGAGAAAATCCAGCGCGGGGTCTCATATGACCTGGTGCGGAACGACTCCTATTGGGGCGAACCGGCCAAACTGGACGCCATCAGCCTGGTACCGGTGGCCTCCGATGAATCCCGGGTCAACGGTGTGCTCTCCGGGTCCCTGGACGTGGCCCAGATCAGCCCGGCGCAGGCAGAGTCGGTGAAGGGGTCCGGCGGCGTCAACGTCCAGTCGGAGCTCTCCAACGGCGTGGTGTTCCTGGGCGTCAACTCCACGGCCGGTGTCCTCACGGATGAGAAGGTGCGGCGCGCCATCGGCCTGGCCATCGACAAGGAGGCGATCGTCAAAACCGTCCTTTCCGGCCTCGGCGAGCCCGCCACCCAGATGCTGGCACCCAGTGTTGAGGGGTTTGCGGACGGCCTCTCCGACGGCGGCTACAACCCAGACCAGGCCAAAAAGCTTTTGGCGGAGGCCGGCTACAACGGTGAGTCCATCGATTTCGAGTACGCGCTGGACGGCCGGATCCCCTTGAGCGGGGAGGTGGCGCAGGCCATCCAGGGGTACCTCAGCGCGGCCGGGGTGAACGTCAATCTGGTGGGCGCCGACCAGGCCAGCCATACTTTGAAGGTCCGCAACCGCCAGCTGAAAGGCATCTACTTGAATACCTGGGCACCATCAACCCTGGACGGGGACCTGCCCCTGACCGACTTCTACGAGCAGGCCGGCAACAACAACTACGCCCAGGATCCCAAAACGGCGGGGCTCGCGGTCACCCAGCGGGGTGTGGACGGCGCGGCCCGGCTTGATGTATTCAAGGAGCTGCTCACCTACAGCAATGACAAGGCCTACTTCATCCCGCTTTACGTCCCGGCCAACAACTTCGCCGTGGACAAGTCGCTGGCCTGGACCCAGCGGGCCGACGGCCTGTACGACTTCTCCGCCACCGGGCTGACCAAATGAGCGTGGTGCTGCGCGACGTCCGGCCCTGGGGCGCCCAAGCAACGGATGTGATGCTCGACGGCGGCGCTATCGCCGGCATGGGTGCAGCGCTCCCGGCCCCGCCCGGCGCCACCGAGGTTGCTGGACGCGGCCGGATCCTGCTGCCGTCATTCTCGGATGTGCACGTCCACCTGGACTCCACCCGGCTGGGCCTGCCGTTCCGGCCGCACACCGGTTCGCCGGGCGTGTGGAACATGATGCTCAACGACCGGCAGAACTGGCGCAACGCCGAAGCCACCATCGCTGAACGGGCCACCCTGACACTCGGAGCCATGATTGAGCGCGGCACCACCCGGGTCCGCAGCTACGCCCAGGTGGATGTGGACGCCGGGCTGGAGCGCCTGGAAGCCGTCCTGGCCGCGAAACAGGAGCACCGGGACCGGGCCGACGTCGACATCATCGCCTTTCCGCAGGCCGGGTTGCTCCGCGAAACGGGCAGCCCGGAAATCCTCGAGGAGGCCCTGAAGCTGGGTGCCGACGTGGTGGGCGGCATCGACCCGTGCGCTTTGGACCGGGACCCGGTGCGGCACCTGGACATCGTCTTCGGCCTGGCCGAAAAGTACGGTGTTCCCATCGACATCCACCTGCACGAACCGGGCCAGCTGGGCCTCTTCAGCGCCGAGCTGATCCTGGAACGCACCAAGGCGCTGGGTATGCAGGGCCTGGTCACCATCTCCCACGGCTACGGCCTGGCCGAGCTGCCCGCCGGCCAGCTGCAGGACCTGGTGGACCGGATGGGGGCGCTGGACGTTTCCATGGCCACCGTCGCACCGGCCGGCGCGCCCCTGCCACTGCAACAGCTGGTTGCCGCGGGCGTCCGGGTGGGCCTGGGCCAGGACGGGCAGCGGGACTACTGGTCCCCGTATGGCAATGCGGACATGCTGGACCGGACCTGGCAGCTGGCCTTCACGTCCAGGTTCCGGGCGGACCAGCTGATCGAGCACTGCGTCGCCGTGGCCACCATCGGCGGGGCGGCAGTGCTGGACCCGCGGGCCCCGCGCCTGGGATCGGTGGCGGACCGGCCCGGACTGGCTGTTGGGGACCCCGCCCACCTGGTCCTGGTGTCCGGCGATTCCGTCACGGCCGCGGTCATGGACCGGCTGCCGGACCGGACGGTCATCCACCGCGGCACGGTAGTGGCGGACAACCTGGCGCTGGTGTAATCACGCAGTGCGGCCGACGGCGGCGGGCGCGTCCCGCCGTCGTCATCCCTTTCCGGCGCCCGGCGCTACTCCTGCTGGTGTTTTGTTGCGGCGTGCGCGGCGTCCCACCAGTCCAGCACCCGCAGGGCGTGGAACGTGAGCCATTTGGACGGCTGGCCGGCGTCAACGTCCACTTCGAACCAGACCCGGCCAGGGTGGCGCCGTTCCTGCAGCCAGGTGCCGTCCGGTTGGCGGGCTGACCTGATGACCGCTATGGCGTCGGCCAGCCGCGAATCCGGCGCAACGCCGTCGTGCAGGGCGGCCGCGCGGAAATAGTCCGCGGCGTTCAGCGCGCTGTAGAACCAGCGGAACGGATAGACGAACCGCGGTGCCCACGGCGCCACCACCTCGCCCGTCGATTCCCGGTACAGCAGCTTGCGGGTCAGGAGATACTCCTCGCCCCGGCTCCGGAGCGTCTGCAGCCCGTCCTGTCCGGTGGCAGCCTGGTGGTAAAGCAGCCCCTTGAGGACGTTGAGGGTGGAGTGGAACGAGGACCGGGTGGAGCCGGCCACCCACTCGCAGTTCCAGCCGCCGTCGGCAAGTTGATGCTCCCGGAACCACTCGGCGATCCCGGCGACGTCGGCACCCAGCCACACACCGTTGGCCAGCGTGAACGCGTTGATGCAGCAGTCCACCTCGCCATCCCAGTAGGGCAGGTCGTCATACTCCCAGCGGCTGTTTGCCGCCAGCAGCTCTGCCGTCCCGGCAAGCGGGGCAGGGTCGAGGCCCCAATCGCGGAGCATGTTCAGCGCCCAGGTGGTGGCGGTATACGGCTGGCCCGCATCGTTGGCGGCTTCCGGCCCTTCGAAATCGAAGTCTTTCGGAAAGTACGCGCCGCCGGCCCACTGCCCGTCAGGGTCCTGCAGGGCCAGGAGCTGCGCGCCGAAACCTTCGGTGGCAATCCGGGCCCGGGTGGCTTCCCAAACACCCGACGGGGCGCCGGTGATGTCACGTTCCACCTGCCATCGAAGCGCAGGGTCGGAGTCGAGAAGCCAGCTGTGCAGGGGCAGGTCCAGGGCCATAGCCGGGAGACTACCACGGCGCTCCCCGCCCCGGCGAGGGGTGCCGGGGCGGGTGCGCTACGCCTCGAAGGCGCTCCGGAAGACCGCAAGGGCAGCATCCCCGGCGTCGAGGCCCTGACCTCCCGACGCGTAGGCTTCCATGCCGATCACTCCGCTGTAACCAGCTTCCGCGAGGGCCTTCGCCACACCCTGGTAGTTGATCTCGCCGGTTCCGGGCTCGCACCGGCCGGGAACATCGGCCACCTGGATCTCGCCGATCCACGGCATCGCGGCCCGGACCAGCTCGATCAGGTTCCCCTCTCCGATCTGCGCGTGATAGAGGTCCAGCATCAGCTTCACGTTCGGGTGGTCCACCGCGGAGACCAGGGCCAGGGTGTCCTTGGCCCGGGCCAGCGGGATGCCGGCGTGGTCCAGGATGGTGTTGAGATTTTCCAGCGCAAACGTCACGCCGTGTTTCTCCCCCAGCACCGCCAGCCGCTCCAGGGTCCGGAGCCCGGTCAGCCACATTTCGCCGGTGGAGCGCTGCAGCGGACGGACGGCACGGCCGCCTTCTCCCAGCTCCGCCGGGTGCACCACCATCCGTTCGATTCCCAGTTCATGGGCGGTGGGGATCAGGGCTTCGGCCGAGGACAGGATGCTGTCGGCACCATCGGGGTCGATCAGGCTGCCACCGAAGTACCCGCTCATGGAGGAAAACCGTGCGCCGGTGGCGGCCAGGGCTTTGATGTCCTGGCCCCGCGTATCCCACACCTCCACCTCGAAACCCTGTTCGTGGATCCGGCGGGCCCGCTCGATGAGCGGGAG
>NZ_LFQH01000081.1:0-9377 GCF_001238605.1 Arthrobacter sp. ZBG10
CGTCGGCGCCATCATCGCAGCCCTCGGAGCACTCCTCATCCTCCCCATCACCGCCGGACGCCGCACCGACCTCGAAACCCACTGACCAAGGGAACGAGCAGCAATGCCCGCCCCGATAGCGCGTAACTCGAACCCTTGAGACAGGCAGACCAGCGAGGTATCGCGTGAAGACAGACAAGAGAACGGCCATCACCATGACTAGCGAGACCACAACGTCACGTTTTCCCACCGGCTTTCTGTGGGGTGCTTCGACCGCGCCCCATCAGAACGAAGGCAATAACACCACGAGTGACTTCTGGGCCCTCGAGCAGCTGCCGGGGTCATCGTTCGCCGAACGCAGCGGCGACGCGCTCGACTTCTATCACCGCTGGAAGGAGGACGTAGACCTCGTGAAGTCGCTGGGACTGACTGCGTTCCGTTTCGGCATCGAGTGGGCCCGCGTCGAACCGACCCGAGGACATTTCGCCAAGGCCGAACTCGCACACTATCGGCGGATCATCGACTACTGCCTGTCTGTGGGCGTGGATCCGGTCATCACGCTGCACCATTTCACCAGCCCGCTCTGGTTCGCCCAGGCCGGAGGATGGGGATCGGATGGAGCGGTCGATCGTTTCGGGGACTACGTGGCCGCCGTCGCCCCGATCCTTGAGGGGGTGACCTGGGTGGCCACCATCAATGAACCGAACATGTTTGCCGTCATGTTCCAGATGTCCACTCCCTTGCAGTACCCCGATCCAGCGGCCGTGATGGTCCAGATCAACGAGTCGATGGCTCCAGTAAACGGCGAAGCCGGCATCAACGCTTTCACCATGCCAGAGCCGGAGAGCATCCCGACCCAGGTGATGATCGCCGCTCACGAGCGAGCACGGGCCATCCTGCGCGAGAAGACGTCGGTGAAGGTCGGCTGGACGATCGCCGTGCAGGGACTCGTCGCCCGCCCCGGCTTCGAGAGCGAACTGGCCCGCTATCAATGGGTTTGGGAGGACGTGTTCCTTGAGGCATCAAAAGATGATGACTGGGTGGGAGTTCAGTCTTACACCAGCCAGCTCGTAGGACCGAACGGGCTGGAGGGCGCCCCAGAAGGGGCGGACCTGACGCAGACGGGGTGGGCCTACCGGCCCGACGCCCTAGGCCTGGCCCTTCGCCACACCTGGGAAGCGACGGGTGGCACGCCGATGCTCGTCACCGAGAACGGGATCGCGACGGCGGATGACCAGCAGCGGATCGACTACACCACCGGTGCACTTGAGGGACTCGCGGAGGTCCTCCGCGACGGACTGGACGTGCGGGGCTATCTGCACTGGACCCTGATGGACAACTTCGAGTGGGTACACGGATACGAGAAGACTTTTGGTCTGATTGCTGTCGACCGGACCACGTTCGCCCGGAATCCGAAACGCAGCGCCTACTGGCTCGGCGAAGTTGCACGAACCAACGGCAGCGGAATCCGATCATGAGCGCATCTGCAGGCGCGGTGTCGCTCGAGGCTGCGCGAACTCAGCGATGGGCGGCGATCGGCACTGGCGCCATTTCGCGAAGCGTCGTACCTGACCTCCAGGCTTGCGAGGGCGTAGAGGTGACCGCAGTGCACAGCCGCGATGCTGACAAAGCAACACGGTTCGCCGCCGAGTTCGGCATCGATCGATCCACAGATGACTACGAAAGTCTCTTGGTAGATGACAATATCGACGTCATTTACCTCGCGACCCCGTTTGTCACCCATCATCGGATGGCGCGCGCGGCCCTCGAAGCGGGAAAGCACGTCCTCGTGGAGAAGCCCATCGCGATGACGTCCGCCGAAGCCGCTGATTTGTTCGACGTTGCCGCCGCGCACGATGTCTTCCTTATGGAGGCAATGTGGATGAAGTTCAGTCCCGCTTTCCTCCGCTTCAAGAAGGAGATCGACGACGGCGCGATCGGGCAACCTCGGAACCTTCGGGCGAGCTTCTGCATCCCTTTCCCTGCCGATGAGTTCGGCAGCAAGTGGGACCTGTCCAGAAGTGGCGGAGCTCTTCTGGACCAAGGGATCTACGCGATCACGCTAGCTCACTCCGTTTTCGGCGAGCCGGTCGGTGTCACGGCGTCCGGGACGATCCGTGGGGACGGCCTGGACATCGCGGAGCATTTCACTCTTGACTTCTCCGACGGCCGCTTTGCGCAGTGCTCCAGCTCAATGGGGGAGTTCAGCGAACTTACGGCATCTGTCGGTGGTGAGACGGGATGGCTGACCTTGACGCCGCCCTTCTGGGCCACGACCGACGTGGAGGTCCACGCCCGCAGTCCCCACCAGATTTTCCGAGCCCCGGAACTGATCGAGCACCCGCGGGAAGGCAGCGGATATCGCCCGATGCTCCGGGCTGTGCGGGATGCCATCAGCGCTGACCTCACCCAACATCCCGTCCACTCCGCCGCTGAAACCATCGCCGCCATGAGAACGATCGACCTGGTGTTCGCGCAACTTCGCTGACCACCTCCCCGGAACACGAAATCGAAACAGATCCATCCTGAACTCCCGCTACCGTGACGCGAGCCATCCACCTTCTCCGTCCGCCCCGAAAAGAGCTGAATTTTGACCACGACCTCCTTCAACACAGACTGGACCGTCCGGCCTAAGGTGAGCCCCTACGCCCAATTGCAGGCGCCGCAGGATGCTGGAACACCCGTCACCCTGCCCCACGATGCGATGATCACCCTTCCTCGCTCTGAGGGCGCGGTTTCCGGAGGACGGGGCGCCTACTTCCCCGGAGGAGTCTTCGAGTATTCGAAGGCTTTCGACATTCCGGCCGATTTCATCGATAGGAAAGTCTCGGTGGAATTCGAAGGTGTCTACCGGGACGCGATGATCTACGTGAACGGAGTCTTTGCCGGCCAACGCCCCAACGGATACTCAGGGTTCGTGATCAACCTCGATCCGTACCTCCGATACGGGGCACCGAACATCATCCGGGTCGATGCGCGGGCCCACGACGATTCACGCTGGTACACCGGCGCCGGCATCTACCGCGACACCCGACTGATCGTCACCAGCCTCATCCACATCGAGCATGGCGGACTGCAGATCACCACGCCTGACGTGGATGCTGAACGCGCGGTGGTGGCCGCAGGCACCAGGGTGCGGAATGACAGTCTGCGGACCCGAACCGTCACCGTCGTCACTCGCATCCATGGGCCCGACGGCGTCCAGGTAGCAGAAGGCAGTTCGCCCGCCACGATCCGGGCGGGTGAGAGCGTCCTCGTCCGACAACGGCTCTACGTGCCGAGCCCGTCGTTGTGGAATGTGGATTCACCGGCGCTCTACTCCGCTGCCGTTACGGTCATCGAGGGAACCGAGGTCCAGGATGAAACCGCCAGCACCTTCGGGATCCGTGTGCTCCGGCTCGACCCACAACACGGGCTTCGGATCAACGGGGAGTCCGTCAAACTCCGCGGTGCGTGCATCCACCACGACAATGGAATCCTCGGTGCCGCAACCATCCGCCGTGCAGAGGAACGCCGTATCCAACTACTGAAGGACGCAGGGTTCAACGCGATCCGCAGCTCTCACAACCCGCTCAGCCCCGCCATGCTGGATGCATGCGACCGGTACGGGATGCTCGTCATGGACGAGACCTTCGACATGTGGGCCGAGGGCAAATCATCCTTCGACTACTCCCTTTCCTTCCCCGAATGGTGGGAGCGTGACGTCGAAGCGCTTGTGGCGAAGAACTTCAACCACCCCAGCGTCATCTTCTACTCCATCGGTAACGAGATCCTAGAAACCGGGGACCCGCTCGGGTCCAACCTCGGACGGCAGATCGCCGAGAAGGTCCGGTCGCTGGACAGCACCCGCTTCGTCACGAACGGCATCAACGGATTTGTCGCTGCCCTCCGTGAAGTAGTCGAGATGATGCAAGCGCACGCTGGGCAAACAGCCCCAGAGAGCGAGGGCGGGGTCAACGGGCTGATGAACTCCGCCGGGGACTTCATGGGCCAGTTGAACGCTTCCCCACTTGTCACGGCCAAGACCGAGGAGTCCTTCTCTGTTCTAGATGTTGCCGGGTTGAATTACGGCGACAGCAGGTACATTCTCGACAAGGAGCTGTACCCTGATCGGATCCTCGTTGGCAGTGAGACGTTTCCTCCCGGTATCGCGAAGTACTGGCGCCTTGTCCAGGACAACCCGCAGATCCTCGGTGACTTCACTTGGACCGGCTGGGACTACCTGGGCGAAGCGGGCATCGGACGCGTGCAGTATGCCGATGTGCCACCGGTGTTCGAAGCCCCCTTCCCCTGGATCGCGGCCTGGGTGGGCGACCTTGACCTCACGGGCCACCGACGCACCATGTCCTACTACCGCGAGACCGTGTTCGGCCTTCGCACCCGGCCGTTTATTGCCGTCCAGCGACCGGAGAACTTCGGCCGCCCCCGCCTGCCCGGGATGTGGGCGTGGAGCGACACATTACCCAGCTGGACCTGGGATGCCGCCGATCACTCCCCCACAGAGGTGGAGGTGTACAGCGACGCTGAGGAGATCGAACTGGTCATCAACGGCACATCCCAAGGCCGTAGGCCGTGCGGGCCCGACCACGCCTACATATGCACATTCGACGTTGACTACGTGCGAGGAGAGATCACCGCGATCGCCTACCGGGGCGGAGTGGAGACAGCCCGCACGAGACTCCAGACCGTGACAGACGAGGTCGCTCTCACCGCGACCCCCGATCGCACCACCCTGACGGCGGACGACGCTGAGCTATCCTTCATCGCCATCGAATTCCGCGACCCGGCCGGCACCGTCGCCACGACGATCAATCGGCCCGTCACCGTCGTCGTGAGCGGACCCGCCATCCTCCAGGGGCTGGGCAGCGCCAAGCCCAACAACTCCGAACGATACGACGCCGCCGAGCACAGCAGCTTCGACGGGCGTCTCCTGGCCGCGATTCGCCCGACCGGACCCGGCAGCATTACCGTGGCGGTCTCGTCGAAAGGCTACGACACTGTCACCCTTTCGCTCGACGCAGCCGAACAGGGAGCTCTCCTCGCGGAACGCTCTGACCACCCCCTGATGTCTTCAGTCTTCAATTAACAACTTCACCCTTAGGAGCAGTCTCATGTCAGTACAATCCCGCATCCCAACCAGCATCTCGCCCGAAGCGCAAGCGATCCTCAAAGCGGTCCATGAGCGTCCCTCGGTGCCCACTCCGGCCGCTTCCGATACCGAAGGATGGGCGTTGGTCGAAGCGCTGACCGCGTCGACGGACCCGGCAGTCATGGAAATTATGGCGATGGCCACCGTCGGAGCACCTCCGTCGGATATACACGTCGACAGCGTTGACCGCACGATCAACGGCGCCAAGTTCACCGTCGCCACTCCAGAGTCCTGGACCCCGGACGACCCCCGAGTCGTGATGATCATGCACGGCGGAGGCTTCACCTTCGGTGGTGGCGCGACCGCGCGACGATCGACCCAGCTGATGGCAGCGAACCTGGGCCTGCAGACCTGGGGCATGGATTACCGTCAGCTACCGCACCACCCCTTCCCTGCAGGGCTCGACGACTGCATGGCCGTCTACCGTGAGCTCCTGGAAGATCATGACCCCCGCAACATCGTCGTCATGGGAGGGTCGGGCGGTGCCAATCTCGCCCTCGCTCTGACCTTGCGTGCACGAGACGAAGGACTCCCCGTTCCCGCAGGTCTCGGACTGGCGACACCGCCCACCGACTTCACCTTCCAGGGGGACAGTTGGTACACCAACGCCGAGGGCACGACCCCCGACGACTTCACCAATATGCTCGAGTCGTACAAAGGCGAGTACCCGGCTGACCACCCCTACATCTCGCCGCTCTTCGGCGACTACGACGACACCTTCCCCCCGACGATCATCACCTCCGGGACCCGTGACATGCTGCTCTCCGACGCTGTTCGCCTGCACCGGAAGCTGGTAAACGCGGGAGTGACGACGGAACTGCACGTCTGGGAAGCCGGACCGCACGGCCATTTCGGAGGCGTCGCGCCCGAGGACCGCGAACTCCTCCAGCAGATTCGCACGTTCTTGCTCGCACACCTGAAATAGGCAACGGGAGGGCCCCTCGGCCGGCCGTCCACCATTCAACACCTCGCCGATCACGACGGCCCCCATTCGGGCAGCGGGTAGCCCATCGAGCCTCGGACGAGGGCGTGGCCGATGGCGGTGGCGCCTGTTCGCGAAAACCAGCCGTGGAGGGATTCGGGGCTGGCCAAATTGTTTGGCAATCGCTTCCTGCTTCCGCCCCTTCACCCTCGGACCGTGAAATAACACCGCCCACCCAGGTCTGAATGGGCATCTCAACCGTGCCATCAGCTGAAACTCAGGAAGATCATGGACATAAACCGTCAACCAACAGAAACGCCGGGCATGCTGGAAGTACTCGCCAAACATGCCTACGAAGTAGACGACGCCCTCACGAAAGCAATCGACATCGTCAAGATCGCCGCCACGGAACACAAGACGGGGATTCTTATATCGCGCATCGATACTGGTAGATACATTGTGCGTGCTCATCCTGCCGTCCCCTTCGGGCTGGTCCGCCAACGACACGAACCTCTAGATGAACGGCAGAATGGGCCAGCGGACGACTAGTGCTCAAGTGTTTTTCCGGAATCCCCGGTATAAGTTCACCGTGAATTGAACCGGCGGTGGAGAGTCTTTCTGTCGCGCTAGTTCAGCCAGGCCGACCGTGAGTGGCATAACGGGATTGGAGATATCCCTTGCTTCCTCAGCAGCTCCGGGCTCCGCGGTGAATCGGAGTCGTCCGCGGCAACCACCTCGGGATCCATGATCGCCGGGCGCTCCGCCGACCTGCCGTTCATCGAATCGGTAGAAGGAAACCATCACTAATGGCCGATTCGCAGGGAAAACCGTCTTCGTAACGGGTGCAGCGTCTGGTATTGGGCAGGCCACTGCCCGGCGAATCGCCAAGGAGGGCGGTAGGGTTATCGCCGCGGACATCAGCAAGCAACGCCTCGACGCTCTCATCGAAGAGAACAAACCTTGACCTGATGCCAGTGACCGGTGGCATCTCTACTGAAGAAACTATTGCCGCCGTGGTTTCTGCCGCCGGCGGACGCATCGACGCCTTGGCAAACATCGCCGGAATCATGGATAACTTCGCACCAATCCATGAGGTGGACGATGACCTCTGAGACCGCGTATTCCGGATCAAAGTCACCGCCCTAGTGCGCCTCACCCGCGCCTTTGTACCGCTGATGCTGGAAGCCGGGGCAGGGTCTGTGGTCAATGTTTCCTCAGAGGCTGCTATCCGTGGTTCAGCTGTTGGTGCGGCATACACTGTCTCCAAGCATGCCGTTGTTTGGCCTGACCAGGAACTCCGCAGTGATGTACGGCCCGAAGGGTCTTCGATTCAATACCGTCGCTCCCGGGCCTATAATCACTGGCATTGAGCCAAACTTCGGCTCCCAGCTGGCCATCGAAAGGCTCCTGCCTCTCATGCAGGCCAATGTCCCCACGCCTGCGAACGCCGCCCAGTTGGCAGCCTCCATCACTTTCCTGCTCAGCGACGATGGCACCAACATCAATGGTGCGGTTCTGGCCTCCGACGCCGGGTGGTCGGCGATCTAGCCGCCGAGCGACAGCGGATCTCGGTATCAGCGCCCGTGAGGCCCTGCGTTCCGGGCCCATTGATTTCTATTCGTTCTCACAGGATTCGACGCAGGTGCCCGACGATATGTGATGTCGCCCACGCGTGACAACAAAGGGTATCAAGCGGCGATCGAGGCCCTGGCCGGAAAGATATCAGAAGGCCTTAGGCAACCTCATTTTGTGGTTTCGCCAGTAAAAGTAGCACTTTTCGGAATCAATACACCTGTTGGCATTGCCGGCAGCTTCTTCTGCGTTGCCCTTGGTCGGATCAAAGGGCTGGCGCCAAAGGCGTTGTGGAAACTGCAACGGAGGCTTAGCCCACTTTCGATTTTGTGACTGGTGGTCCCGGGACGACCGCTTCCTGGTGGGCCGCTGTCGGTGCGAACAGTGGCGTTGAGGTCCCGGTCGCTGCAGCGACCCCTTCAGGCGTGCGGTTGCCCGCGGAACAGGGAGGGTGTCAGTAGACCCTGCAGGACCCGCCCCCGCTTACGTAGGCGAGCCAGTAAACGCCGCCCTGAACGCCTCTGACGTCCGATGCCATTCGGTAGAGTCCGGAGTGCCAAACGGGAACGTTTAGGGTGCTGTTGTTGTACCAGCCGCTGGTCCAACCTGTGACGTTTTGTCCGTAGACGTTGAAGGATGCATAGAAGTAGTTCGTGCTGTAGATGTACCACTGCGCACCGTTCCAGCGTTGGACCTGAACAGTCCAGATGACCTGTTCGGTGCGGCTCGAGGCCCACACTCTGGGAGCATTCACCGAGAGTTTGTTGTCGTATTTTTCGCAGACAAGATTGCTTGGACCTGTGATGGAAGATGCCGCGGCAGCAGGTTGCAGCGGGACGGCGACCAGGAGGGTCGCAAGGACTGCCATGATTGCCGCGAAGCGCCGGCGCAAGTTTCGAGTTGGCTGGATGCTGTTGCTGGCGCTCATATCCGTGTCCTGCCACTTGTTGTAGACAACGCTATTGGCCGAAACATAGCACTGCGAATAACCCTTCGCAATGGTTTGGCAATGACAAGCGACTGCAGTTCAAATGCAACGTTGGCTAGGAACGGCGGCCGGTGCAAGGCGGCGGGAAGACAATGCGGCACTGCAGCTTGGATTAGTGGCTGGCGAGTCAGGTGATGAAGTCACCAGGCTGCAGGTGCCGGCGCCTGCAGGGTTCCGGCGGGTGCTGCTCTGGACCAGGGCGAGAGCGCTCATGGCAGGCAGACGTGCCCCTGTGTTCCTCACCGGTCTGCCACGGAGAAGTGAATGCTGCACCGATGGGATTGCGGTGCTTAACGCGGGTGGAAGCGCGACTCGGGTGTACATTGATGCGGCGTCCGCGAAGACCGCTCAGCGCATCGCGGCCGGACAGATCGTCGAGGACCGCGGCCCCGCCGAGGACTAGAAAGAACTCGCAGGAAGGCCGGCAGCAGGGACGACAAGTGTTCCCCCGTCCACGCCAACTCCGCGACGTTCCAGCTAATTTGGGGAACCCTCGCCCTCGGGGGACTTGTCTGCGCCCGCCGCGGAGGCGCAATAGAAGTAACCGATGCTCAACCCGGCAGTGCGGTCTTCACAGCACTGCCCCTCAGCGCAAAAGCGGTTGGCGTTTGGAGTGCGGAGAATGGCGAATTTGGGGTGTGCACAATGTGCACACTTATGCCGACGGACTGGGTCGAACAGGGGCTGGTTCCGGTCGGATTCCGCATGTTTCCGCCGCTTCCCGGCGTTTGCAGGGGCTGGAATGCAGTTCGAGTCCCACCTCGGGC